>CAZLTX010000018.1:0-13744 GCA_964562555.1 uncultured Oscillospiraceae bacterium | reverse complement strand
TGCACTTGTTATAATTATATACAGGCTACGAAACACATTTTACAGCAAACGGGAGAAGTGAACCTATGGTTCGCCTCTCCCGTTTTAGTGTAAGAGATTATACTCAAAATATATTTGCTCGTTTATTTCAGACTTTCATCACTTTTTTGGTTACGGCTTCGCACAGTCGAACCGTTTCTTCTAATGCACTCTCGTCGAAGTCAAATCTCTCATTGTGTAGCGGAAATGTAACATCTGTTCCTATACCCATATATGTTGCTATTCCGCCGTGTGCCTGTACACGACGCATCATTACGGTAGCATCATCCGAACCTCCGACATTTCCGAGCTCGAAAATTTTCTCCGTGAAAAGCCCGTTTTCTTCGGCCGCTTCTCTGACTATATTCATCAATGCACGGTCGCTCTTTGCAGCAGCAGTCGTTCCGTAATCGACAAGTCGGTATTCACAGCCGTACATATCTGCCGCACCTCTTATCATACTTTCAACTCGCTCTGCACCGTATGCTTCTATAGCTTCTGTTTCTCCGCGATATTCCAAGGAAATCTTCGCATTCGGAGCTATCGTGTTGACTGCTGCTCCGCCGCTTATAAAGCCTACATTTACCCTAAAGAGACCATCTTCATGCGGTGCTATGGAATGAACTCCGAGAGTTGCCGCACAGGCTGCCAAAATAGCATTTCTTCCCTCCTGTGCCGCTCCGCAAGGGTGCGCCGCTCTCCCGATAAATTCGACATCTAACTGTCTGTAGCTTAGGAAGTCATCACATCCGAGTGCCAAAGTACCTGTCGGAAGCGGTTTATTGTCACCGCTTATCGCAAGATGCAGCGTTACCAGCACATCGACATCATCGAGATGTCCCTTTGCGACCATAGACTCCGCTCCAAAGTAAGCTTCCTCGGCAGGCTGAAAAAGAAATTTTACTTTGCCACGCAATGAGTCCTTCTTCTCAATCAAGCTTTCCGCCAAAGCAAGCACGATAGCTGTATGGCCGTCATGCCCACAAGCATGGACTGCATCGTTTACGGATTGATATCCGCAGACTGCAGCGCGATCCTCCGCTTCGGCGTTTTCAGGGTAAGGAAGTGCATCTATATCTGCTCTGAACGCAATCGTAGGACCCGCCTTTCCGCAGTCTAAGACTGCGACCGCTCCCGGAATTCCTTCTGTCTTTTCGACCCACTCCGGCGATGCCCCCTGCTCAAGTGCTCTTGCCACATCCTCAGCTCTTTCCTCATCAGTCGGTCTAATGATATCCGTTATGATATCGAAATCAACAGCCTCTTTGCCCACCATTGGCTCATATCCCATGCGAGCAAGCTCCTCTGCGATTCTTGCTGAGGTTCTGACCTCATGCCATGACTGCTCGGCATATTTATGAAGTTCTCTTCTAAATTCAACAGCATCAAACATATTAAATATCCTTATAACGCTCTGTGCCTCTTACGAATACATAGCGAGGCTTTGCCTGTAAATCAAGCGGGTGCATGTTCCATACCACGATATCCGCATCCAAGCCGACCTTCAGTCTGCCCTTTCTGTCCTCGATTCCGAGAATCTCGGCAGGATTGCAGGTAATACATCTGAGTGCATCTGCCTCCGAAAGTCCGTTTCTCATATACATAGCAGCAAGCCAGTTCAATGATTCCTGCGGTGTTACATTGTGGTCTGTAGTAACTGCAACCTTAACGCCTGCATCTATAAGCACCTTGACTGTATCAAAGGACTTATTTCTAAGCTCATACTTGGAGCGTGAGCCGAAGGTCGGACCTACGATTGCAGGATATCCCGATTTCGCAATATGCTCCGCTACCAGGTGTCCGTCCGTACAGTGATCCAGCGTTACCCTTACATTGAATTCCTTGCCGATTCTGATTGCCGTGCATATATCGTCGGAGCGATGGCAGTGTGCCTTGATAGGAATTTCGCCGTCGATGACACGCACCATGGCTTCCATTCCCAAGTCTTTTTTGAAAAGCTCACCCTTCTCTGCCGCACGCTCCTTCGCTGCCTTGTAATCTATTGCATCTTGCAGGCATTTTCTGAGCAGGAATGCAACCGAGGCTCTTGTGTTCGGCTGTTTTCCTTTTCTGCCGAAGTCTCTCGGGTTTTCACCGAAAGCACACTTCATACCCGCATCGGGAACAATAACTATATCGTCTGCAACCAATGAGCCGTTGTTTTCAACTATTACAGCAGTACCCGCTACAACTCCGCCGCTTCCGAAGCCTGTACACATGGTGGTAACACCGCCTGTCAGGGCATCATCGAAAGCCATATCTCCCGGGAACAGCGAGTCTATCGAACGCATTTCAGGTGTTACAGGCTCATTTTCGCAAATATCATCGCCCTCCCACTGGATTCCTTCTTCATACATTCCGATATGAGAATGTGCCTCAATCAGTCCCGGGGTCACGAAGCAGCCCTCAGCATCCAAAACATCATCTGAACCCTGCGGAATATTTTCCGCAATCTCCGCTATTTTGCCGTTTTCGGTTCTGATATCCAGCTTTTCGAAGCTGCCGGACTCAGCCAAAAAAATCTTTGCATTTTTAATTATCATTTTTTACTCCTCATATAATACACATGCAACCTGATGTTCAACTCCGACATCTCTGAGTGAGACATCGCATGCGGTACATTTTTCCGTTGCATACGGGCAGCGTGCAGCGAATCTGCAGCCGGGTGCCGGATTAATCGGGCTTGTAATCTCGCCCTTGATAAGCTCACGCGGCTTGTCTCTGTACGCAAGATCCGGAATAGGAATAGCACTCAAAAGTGCTTTGGTATATGGGTGCTTAGGCTCCTCAAACAGCATATGGGACGGAGCATACTCCACCACCTGACCCAAATACATTACCGCAATGTGCGTTGAAATATGTCTTACAACCGACAAGTCGTGAGTGATGAACATATATGTCAAGCCCATAGAATCCTGCAAGTCCATCATAAGATTCAAGATTTGAGCCTGTATGGATACATCAAGTGCGGATACCGGTTCGTCGCATACGATGAATTCCGGATTCAGAGCCAGTGCTCTTGCAATACCTATACGCTGTCTGCGTCCGCCGTCCAGCTCATGCGGATAGCTGTTCGCAAGTCTGCGTGCGAGACCTACCGTATCCATAAGTTCTAAAATACGCTTATCCTTTTCAGCCTTGTCGGTATATACTTTATTTACCCGCAAAGGCTCCTCTATAATCTGGCTGACAGACATTCTTGGGTTAAGGCTGGCATATGGGTCCTGGAATATAATCTGCATGTCCGAACGCATTGCTTTCATCTCTTTCGGCTTATATTTCAGAATATTTTCGCCGTTGTACAAAACCTCGCCCGAGGTCGCAGGCAGAAGCCTCAATATCGTTCTTCCGAGCGTACTCTTACCGCAGCCGGATTCACCTACAACACCGAGAGTCTGTCCCTTTTGAATGCTTATATTTACATTATCCACAGCATGAAGCATGCCGGAGCCTGTCTTAAAATATTTCTTTAAGTTCTTTGTCTGAATAAGAGGTGTTGTCATTACTCAATCTCACCTGCCTTTAATTTTTCGTATAAATGGCAACGTATTGAATGGCTGCCCTCTGTAAATGTCGGCGGCACCTCAGTCTTGCATTTTTCGGTGCAGTGCTCACATCTCGGATTGAATTTACAGCCGTCCGGAAGAGCCATAGGATCAGGCATCAAGCCGGCTACCGGTTTCAGTCTCTTGGCATCGCCCTGCATACTCGGAAGAGAGCCGAACAGACCCCTGGTATAAGGGTGATGCGGTTTGTTGAAATCAAAGATGTCGAAAACTGAACCTATTTCTATGATTTCGCCCGCATACATTATAGCTACATTATCACACATTTGGCATACTATTCCTAAATCGTGCGTGATTAAAATCATAGATGTATTGAGCTCTTTTTTCAGATTTGCCATCATGTCCAAAACCTGATTCTGTACCGTTACGTCAAGTGCAGTCGTCGGTTCGTCCGCAAGCAGCAGCATAGGGTCGCATACCAATGCCATGGCGATTACAACTCTCTGCTTCATGCCGCCCGAGAACTGATGCGGATATTCATATTTTCTTTCCGCAGGAATTCCTACGAGCTGCAGCACATTGTCCACACGAGCTTCAACCTCGTCATGCGAAAGCTCCGGGTGGTGCGTTTCGATGGACTCGGCAATCTGATCGCCTACCGTAAGTACAGGGTTAAGTGAGGTCATCGGATCCTGGAAAATCATACTGATATGACTTCCTCTGACATCTCTCATCTCATCTTCACTGCACTGTACCAGGTCTCTGCCCTCGAACTCTATCTTGCCGCCGCTGATGTTTCCTACTCTCTGCGGAAGCAGCTTTAATATGGAAAGTGCCGTTGTTGTTTTTCCTGCACCCGTTTCTCCAACCAAACCGAAGGTTTCTCCGCGGTTTATCTTAAAAGAGATTCCGTTAACTGCGTATGCGGTACCCTCACTTGTATCGTACTGCACATGCAGATCCTCGATATTAAGAAGAATATCATTTTTGTTGTTATCCATTTTGTACTCCTCCTAATCCTTTAATGTCGGGTCTATCGCATCACGAAGTGCATCTCCGAGAAGGTTAAGTGCAAGTACCGTAAGTACGATTGCCAGTCCCGGGAAAATCATCTGATGCGGGAAGTAACGAATCTGTGCCTGTGCTTCACTGAGCATAGCTCCCCATTCCGGAGCAGGCGGCATAACACCCAGACCCAAATAGCTCAGACCGGATGCTGCTATAATTACATAGCCTACACCCAAAGTTGCCTGTACTATCAAGGCTGCCAGCGTGTTCGGGAAAATATGCTGTGCCATTATATGAGCACTGCTTCCGCCTACAGCTACAGATGCCTCTACGAACTCGTTGTCCTTAACCGAAAGAACCGATGAGCGTATAATTCGGGCATATCCCGGTATATCTCCCAAGGCGATTGCTATAATCAGATTTGCGAAGTTCGGACCGAGTGCGGATACTACGGCGATAGCCATAAGTGTCGAAGGAATTGCGATGAATACATCAGTCAGTCGCATGATAACATTGTCGATCTTTCCTCCGAAATATCCTGCGATACAGCCTAAAAGACTTCCTATCGTCAAGCTGATAAGCGTGGACGAGAATCCTATAAACAGTGAATATCTCGCACCGTATACGATTCTGTTAAAAATGTCTCTGCCCAGGTCATCTGTACCGAACGGGTGTGCCAGTGACGGTGTCTGACGCTGGATTGACATATCCTGATTTATAACATCGGTTTCATAATCCAAAAATACTACGCCGTACAGGCACATAACCACTATGATTGCAAGCATTACAAGACCGATTATCGCCTTATTGTTTCTGATAAAGCGATAGCCGACATCCTGCCAAAAGCTGCGTCCTGCCTGTACATCCATGGCTAAATCAAGGTTTTTAGTTTTGCGGTTGAACATTAGTATTCTCCTTTCTCTTAGCCTTTCTGTGCGTCCTGTTCTTGAAGCCGTACTGTGCTTTAATTCTAGGATCGATATATGCATACGAAATATCTACGATCAAGGTTATTATACTGAACAGCAGCGACATGAACAGTATGCAGCCCATTACCAAAGGTACGTCCTTAGCTCGTACAGATAATAATGTCAGAGTTCCGACACCTGACATTCCGAATACCGTTTCGGTGATAACGGAACCGCCGAGTGCCCAGCCGAAGTTTACGCCGAGTGTCGTAACTACCGGCAGAAGTGCGTTTCTGATTGCATGCTTCCACACGATTTTGTTTTCCTTGACACCCTTTGCTCTTGCCGTTCTCATAAAGTCTGCACGCAGAGTTTCAAGCATGCTCGAACGTGTCATTCTCATAATCTGTGCTATGGAAAGCAATGCTACCGTAAATGCAGGCAGTATGAAGCAGGCAAACGAATCCGACCCCGTTGCGGGCAGCAAATTCAATCCCACGGCGAAAATCAACATAAGTATCATGCCCAGCCAGAACGATGGCATCGCCGTGAATACCAACGCAATTATTGTCAGGGCATTATCCGCAAAGGAATTTTTCTTTAGGGCGACATATACACCCAGCGGTATCGATATGACAGCCGTCAGGAACATGTCCAGCACGGCAAGCAAAAGCGTAGTCGGGAATCTTGCCGCGATCTCGCTTACAACGCTTCCTCCTGTTCTGTAAGATGTACCCATGTCTCCATGAAGAAGGTCAACCATGTAGTTGACGTATTTTACAGGAAGCGGGTCATAATAACCCAATTCTTCGTTTAACTGGTCTATTGCTTCCTGTGATGCACGCTCTCCCAGCATCAGTCTGGCAGGGTTGCCCGGCGTAAGGGAGATGATCGTGAAAATGATGATTGAAATTCCGATAAGCACCGGTATCATCATAACCAGTCTCTTCAAAATATATTTATACATTCTTTTCTCCATAAAAGGAAAGAGCCGAACTGTGTCCTATGGGTTCGGCACTTTCGCTGTTTTCAATTACTTTTATTATTACTTACATTTTCGCAAGATACAAGACTCTAATCAGAGATTATATTACTTCCATGCATAGTTATAAACAAAGTAGAAGCCGCAAGGCGGAATTTCAACTCCCGTAAGGTTTGAATTAAACGCAACAGCGTCCATTCTCCAGTAGAGCGGAACATACGGAGCCTGCGTCATTACAGTTTCTTCAAGCTCTGCGTAAATCTCAGCTCTCTGAGCTTCATCGGAGCATTCACGTCCCTGCTGAAGCAGTGCATCTGTTTCGGCACTTCCGAAGCCGGTGTAGTTGCCCGAAAGGTCGTCCTTCTTGTACAGTGAGTAGTAGCCTACATCAGGGTCCATAACAACATATGACCAACCCATAATCATCATTTCATAATCAAGGTTTTCAAGTGCATCCCAGAACGCACCGGTTTCAAGCAAATCGATCTCAAGGTTGATTCCGATCTTGGATAAATCCGATTTCAAAATCTGTGCATTTACGCTTCTGGATTCAGGAATGCTGATGGTTAAATCAAAGCCGTCCGGATATCCTGCTTCTGCCATAAGCTTCTTTGCAGCTTCAACATCGTAAGGCAGTGGGTTGAAGTCCGCATTATAGCCCGGCAGACCCTCTGCGATAAAGGTGTTGGTCGCAACACCGTAGCCGTCAAGTGCACCGATAATCATATCTTCCTTGTTGATGCATTTTGCGATTGCCTGACGAACTCTTACGTCACTGAGTTCTTTAACATTAGTGTTCATTCCTACGAAATAGAATGCACTGGAAGGATCCTTAAGCAGTGTAATGCCTTCCTTTTCTTCAAGAGCGGCAATATCTGCGGAGCCTACATTAAGGGAAACATCGATATCTCCTGTTTCAAGTGCGATTGCAGCTGTAGTGGAGTTCGAAATAACCTTGTAAGTCAGGTTTTTGATAGGAGCCTCGCCTGCATAGTAGCCGTCATAAGCTTCGAATACGATCTTATCGCCCTGTGCCCATGAAACGAATTTGTACGGACCGGAGCCTATAGGCTGCTTGGACATCATAGTGCCGCCGTCTTCATAGAAGTCTTCCTTAACAACCTGTGAGTATGTAGTACACAGTGCAAGGAAAGGTGCGTAAGCGTACTGAAGCGTAACCTTAACGTTTTCCGCATCGAGCACTTCAACCTTGTCGATAAAGTTCATGTACGGACCTGTGTAAGAGGACTCTATCGCAGCTTCGAGCGAATACTTAACGTCCTCTGCCGTAATAGGATCTCCGTTGTGGAAGGTCGCATCTGTACGGATTGTAAATACATATTCCAGACCGTCGTCCGAAACCTCCCATTTCGTTGCAAGTGCCGGAACGATTTGGGAATCGTTGGTCATACGAACCAGCGGTTCATATACATTGGACAGAATAGACATAGTCAATGTATCGTTGATACGCAGCGGATCCAATGCTACAGCATCAGAGTCGATACCTATAATAATGGAATCCTTTGATTGTTCTGAGTCTCCGCCGTTTCCGCATGCCGTAGTGAAAAGCAGTGCTAAAACAAGCAGTACTACTAATAATCTTTTAGCTTTCATGATATCTTTTTTCCTTTCATTTTATCCGAATCATCTGAGATGAATGTTTATTTATTAAAATAATAACAATAAGCGCGCTTATTGTCAAGGTTTTAGATTTTTTTAATAAAATTTTGTTAATTTTCTTTGTTTTTTTAATGTTTTATTGTAGAATGTAATGGTATTTATTTGATATAATTGATTTTGTTTTAAGACTCTTGTAATTTTAGGGGGTACAAGATGCAGAATGAAATGCAAAAGGAACATAAACGCCAAGTAGCTCGCCGTTTCGTAAAGACCACGCAAGAAATGATTGACAGCAATGGAATCAACAATCTCTCAATCCGAAAAATAGCAGACCGCGCGGGCTTTCACAATTCCACTATTTATCTTTATTTTGAAAATATTGACCAGCTCGTCCTGCTCGCATCTCTGAAATATTTTACGGAATATACTCAAATGCTCGAAACCTACAGCTATAAAAATGGGACGGCAAGCGAAAATTTCCTTGAAATCTGGGAAGCCTTCGGTAAGGCGGTCTTTGCAAAGCCTCAGGTTTTTTTCAACTTCTTTTTCGGCAAATACAATCAAAATCTCACTTCCATAATCGAAGAATACTATGAAATCTTCCCCGAAGAAAAGCATGTCTACACTAAGAAAATCGAGGACATGTATTTTGCAAACAGCATTTTCGAGAGATCTTATATCTGCCTTCTTCCTCTTTTGGGAACCGATGGCGTGAAATTCGACGAAAACAATATCAAGATGGTTAATGCCATTATCGTCAGCTGCTTCAAAAGCATTTTGGAGGAGCAATGCAAATACCCCTCCGAGAATCCCGATGAACCGACTTACATGCTTTTGGACATGATCAAATACATAATCGGGCTGTAATCACTTGGCGATGCGACTATTCATCCCGATCAGCCTGCTCGTAGGTTTCACTTTCCTCTATCGTCGTGGTAAGATCAAGGTTCTCGAAACCGTTACCTATTATTTCAAATGCCGATGTCAGAATAATAAAAGCCGTCGGGTCGTATTTATGTACAATGTTTTTCAGTTTCGGCATTTCGTTCGGTTTGACTACCGTGAGCAAAATTTTCTTTCCCGTACCGCTGTACATGCCTGTACCTTCGATAAGCGTTGTACCGCGCCCCAGATCGTACAGGATAGCATCTGAAATTTTATCCAAGTTCTTGTCTACAAAAATATAAAACATATCGGCTTTGTTGAAACCACTGTTGATTTTGTCCGTAACCATTGCCGTTACCGCAATCGCCAACAGTGCATATATACCTGCGCCGACATTCCTATATGCGATCATCGCAAGCACCACTATTGAACCGTCGATTATCATAAGCAGCGTCCCCAAGCTCAGTGCTTTCAGCTTTGTTATTATCAATTTAGCAAGAAGATCCGTTCCTCCCGAAGAAATTCCCGCCTTGACCGAAAATGATGCTGCTGCGCCGTACAAAATGCCTCCGCATATTACCGCCACAAGCTTGTCGTCTGTAAGTGATGGCAGAAAGGAAAGCATATCCACAACTACCGAATACAGCATTGTTGCCAACATCGATGTTATGATAAATCTTTTTCCCTTAATTTTCAGTCCCCATAAACAAATCGGTATGTTCGCAACGAACACAACCACCCCTACAGGCAGTGCAAACAGGTTATTCAGCACCGTACCTATGCCCGCAAGTCCGCCCGCAGCGATTCCGTTATGCACATAAAAAAGATCCAACGCCAAGCTGTAAAGCACATCGGCAATCAAAAGATAAAAAATCTGTTTCGGCTGCACGCCAATCTTGTCCCAAAATTTCAATTCTTTCATGTCATTCCTCGATATAAAGTTAGTTTTCGCCTGTTGTAATCCAATAAGCGCGCTTATCATAATGCCAAAATTAAAAGCCGCCTTCTCCGCTTTGCCTTATGGGGACAAAATCGGACACGATTTGCGACTTTTTGTATTTACAATTGTATGAATGCCAAAACATAAATCGCAGCAAAGTTAAACAAGTGCAAAATTGCCGGGCACTGTAGTGTATTATACTCTGTCAATTGGCAAAAAGCAATAAAAAGCTCATACAAATCCTGTTTTAGATTCTGTATGAGCTTTTTGACGCAATTATGCTTAATACTGATATCACATTACAGGCCTTTTACCGCAAGCAGCAGATGTGATGTCGCAAGCTGCTCCGGTGTCGGGTCGAAGTAGATGTAGTTTGTAAGTCCTGTGTATGTCCAGGTGTTTGTGCTTCTGTTCCACTTATTGCTGTTGCCCGGAGTTGCGTCTACGGTAATCCAGCGTCCGTCCACATAGCATTCGTTCCACCAGTGGTCTACTTCTTTAATGTTCTTCTCCGTGGACCATGTGTTGAAGCCGTCGGTGTTGCTGAGGCTGATATGATGTCCGTTTACGATTCTCGTAGGGATTCCCTGCGCTCTTGCAAGTGCACAAACGACAGCCGCATAGCCCACACAGGTCGTTGCGACCTTGCCGCCTTGGCTGTTTGCACTCTTTTTCTTGTTTCTCATGTTATAGAGATTGCGGTAAGGGTCTACATACTGCTTGGTTCCGCTCGAAAATGCGATAGTATCATAGTAGAAATTCTCCGCAACATATTCATAAATTTTAAGCAGCTTATCGTAGTCGGTTTCCGCTCCTTTAACTACCTTATCGGATACAGTCTTAAAGTATTTAACCTTCTTAGTTGTTACAGATGATACTTTTTTGCTTACCGGGTCACGGAAGCAGATGCTCTTTACATCGCTGAGGTTGGTCTTTTTGAATGCCGATACCTTTTTCTTCTTGTTTGCGTTCTTATCTATGCGGGCATTTTCGTCGATAATCTTGTCGTACTGCAATATGGAAAATTGTCCGTTAGTGACACGGAATGCACAATTTTTGTATATGACAGGATTATTTTTATCGCCGACCTTTTTTGTAATTTGGAGGACATAATCTCCGCTCATCGCACCTGTACGTGCTGTGGAGCTTGGCAGATTAAAGCTGAATTTACAGTATTCCCCCATATCGCTCGGATATGCACGACCGACCCAAACGCTCTTCGTTTCGCCTACTTTTATTACATTAAAATTATATTCCGCAGCCTTTACCGAGGTTTCCGCTTCAAGCAGCAGACTTGTGCCGTTTGCGTTTACCTTTACCTGATTATGCTCGAGGTTTTCGCCGGAAACGAGACTCTGCACCTCTGTCGCCTCTCCCGCACTCTTCAGTGCTGCCGATGCCGGTGCCGGAATCATTGATATGACTAAGGATAATGCCAAAAGCAAACCTATTCTTCTTTTCATTTTCATCTGTTCGTGCCTCCTTGCATTTTAATATAGCGGAGTTTCTTCCGAAACTCCGCCTCTGGTCTTTACTTTTTCAATTGTATTTAGTACAGCTTGGAGCCTGCAGGAATGTCGTCATCGACCATAAGAAGGTACAGTCCTTCTTCTCCTGCCTCCTGATAAACTGCGGAAATAAGCATGCCGCAGGAGTCCACGCCCATCATCTTTCTCGGCGGCAGGTTGGTAATTGCGATAAGGCTCTTTCCTACCAGCTCTTCCGGTTCATAGTATTCGTGAATTCCGCTGAGGATAACACGATCCTCGCCGCTTCCGTCGTTGAGGACGAACTTGAGGAGCTTTTTGCTCTTTGGTACTGCCTCGCAGGATTTTACCTTTACAACACGGAAATCGGATTTGCTGAAGGTTTCGAAATCAACCTCGTCCTTGAATAAAGGCTCAATTGTAACCTTGGAATAATCAGGCTTTCTTACCTTCTTAGGCTCTGCATCGCTGCCGCCCTTTCCTATCGGTTTCATGGTTGGGAACAGGATTACGTCACGAATGCTCGGTGCGTCTGCGATGAGCATGATAACTCTGTCGATACCGATACCAAGTCCGCCTGTAGGAGGAAGTCCCACTTCAAGTGCATTGACGAAGTCCATATCCATAGGGTGTGCCTCTTCATCAAGTCCGGCATCAAGTTGTGCCTGCTGCTCTGCGAAACGGTTGTACTGGTCAATAGGGTCGTTCAGCTCGGAGAAGCCGTTGCAGATTTCCCAGCCGTTGATATAGCCCTCGAAACGACGAGTAATTCTCGGATCGTCCTTGCTTCTCTTTGCGAGCGGCGAAATTTCTACAGGATGTCCCGTTACGAATACAGGAACCGGTCCGTCGAGTACGCCCGGAATATCTTCACAGTATTCATCGAACATCTCAGCGATGATCTTGCCGCGTGTCCAGCCGTTAACCTCTTCCGGATCCATACCGTATTTGATTGCTTCGGCTCTTGCGGTTTCATCGTCGGCAATATTATGGAAATCGATTTTCGTAACTTCACATACGAAATCGGTCATGTCAATTCTTTTCCAAGGCGGAGTCACGTCGAATTCCTTGCCCTGGTATTTGATGATAGGTGAACCGTTTACAGCCATAGCAGCCTTGTAAACGACCTGCTCCGTAACCTCGATTACGAGCTCCATGTCACCGTAAGCAGCATAACATTCCATCGAAGTGTATTCCGGATTATGATTTCTGTCCATACCCTCGTTACGGAACATCTTACCCATTTCGTATACTCTGTCGAGTCCGCCGACGATAAGTCTCTTGAGGAAAAGCTCGTTGGAAATACGCAGCTTCATATCCAAATTCAGCGTATTGTGGTGCGTGTTGAACGGTCTTGCGTTAGCACCGCCTGCAATGGTTGTCAAAACAGGTGTATCAACTTCCAGGTAGCCGTAGTCTTCTTCGAGAACCTTCTTGATTTCCTTGATGATTCTGGAACGCTTGTAGAACATATCCTTAACATCAGGATTCATGATAAGGTCTACATATCTCTGACGGTAACGGATATCCTGATCCTTAAGACCCTGCCATTTGTTAGGCAGTACCTGAAGTGATTTTGAAAGGAGAACGATTTTTTCTGCCTTGATGGAAACCTCACCTGTCTTAGTCTTGAAAACCGTACCCTCTACACCGATGATATCACCTATATCATATGTCTTGAAGAAAGTATATTCCTCTGCTCCGATAGCGTCCTTACTTACGAACGCCTGAATTCTTCCCTGTTTATCCTGAATATCGATGAAAGAAGCTTTCCCCATGTGTCTGTTAGCCATGATTCTGCCGGCACACGATACTTCCTGTCCTTCCATAGCATCGAAATTATCTCTAATGTCTTTACTGTGTGCAGTCACATCCCACTTTTCTTCGACGAACGGATTTCTGCCTGCCTCCTGCAGATTTTTGAGCTTTTCGCGTCTGATCTTTCTCTGTTCGCTTAACGCTGCCTCGGAAAGCTCTTCCGTTTCCGTATTCTGATTTACTCTTACATCTTCTGTGCTCATTTTTATATTTTCCTCTCTTTGTTTAGCCCTTTTCAGCCTCTTTCACGCACTTTGGGCAGAGGCCTTATCTGCTGATTTTTTCTATTCTGTAGTGAAGTGTGCCGTCGGGAACTATGATTTCCGCAACTTCACCTGTTTTCTTTCCGATGAGGTGCTGTCCCACAAGCGACTCGTTCGAAATTTTTAAGGCAAACGGATCTGCCTCGGTTGAGCCCACGATTGTAAACTCCATTTCCTCGCCCGAATCCAAATCCTTGACGAGAACCTTAGAACCTACTCCGACGAAATCGTTAGTCATCTCCTCTTCATTGATGATCTTCGCCTTTTTGATCATGTCCTCAAGCTTGAAAATTCGCTCTTCGAGTTCTG
>CAZLTX010000017.1:0-13791 GCA_964562555.1 uncultured Oscillospiraceae bacterium | reverse complement strand
TTCATTTCCGTAATATCGTTTCTTACTATTTGAAGCGGCATAAGCTTACCCACCTTTCTTTATCAAACCATCAAACCAATATAAATCGCTACTGACTACCATAAATCTTACATCCGTAATATGTCAGCTATTATCAAACCCAAACCTCGCTGCTCTACTCGATCAGCATAGCATCTCCGTAGCTGAAGAAGCGGTACTTTTCTTCGACCGCCACCTTATATGCTTTCAGTATGTCCTCTCTGTTGTACAGTGCCGATATAAGCATCAGCAGCGTGGACTTCGGAAGATGGAAGTTTGTTATCAGTGCCTTTATAATCTTAAATTCATAGCCCGGATAGATGAAAATTCCTGTAGAACCGTGACCTGCACGAACCAAGTACTTGCCCGCTTCCTCGTCGAAAAATGCGGCACTCTCAACGGTTCTCGTCGATGTCGTTCCGACAGATACGATCCTGCCGCCCGCCTTGACGCTTTCGTTGATAATCTCAGCCGTTTCTTCATCAATAAAATACTCCTCGAAATGCATATGATGCTCTTCAATATTTTCAACCTTGACCGGTCTGAAGGTTCCGATTCCGACATGAAGTGTCACATAAGCGAGCTTTACGCCCTTTGCCTTTGCTTTTTCGAGCAGCTCCGGAGTGAAATGCAGTCCTGCCGTCGGAGCCGCAACCGAGCCCTCGTTTTTCGCATATACGGTCTGATACCTGTCCTTATCCTCCGAATTGTTTTCACGCTCTATATACGGAGGCAGCGGCATCTTTCCCAGCTCCTCCAATCTCTCCAAAAATATACCCTCGTATTCGAACTCGACGATTCTGGTTCCGTCCTCACCGTAGTCCTTGACAATCGCACGAAAGAGCTTATCATCGGAAAACGAAACACTGTCACCCGGTTTCAGACGCTTGCCCGGTCTTACCATCGTCTCCCAAACATCGCCCTCGATTCGCTTTATGAGCAGGAACTCGACATTTGCTCCCGTACCCTCCTTCACGCCGTAAAGACGAGCCGGCAAAACCTTGGAATTGTTCAGTACAAGGCAGTCGCCCTCCTTCAAATAATCAATTATATCGTAAAAATGCTTATGCTCTATCGTTCCGTTTTCACGGTTCACTACCATAAGCCTTGAAGCATCTCTCTTTGCGGCAGGTGTCTGTGCTATAAGCTCCTGCGGTAATTCGTAATCAAAATCATTTATATGCATATGCTGTCTACTCCTCGGCTTCCCCTACGCCTATGGGTTCGAGTCCCATGTGCCTGTAACCGGCAGGAGAAACCATTCTTCCTTTCTGTGTTCGATAAAGCAGCCCGGTCTGAATCAGATAAGGCTCGTATACGTCCTCAATCGTAACTCTTTCCTCACCGATAGAGGCTGCAATGGTATCAATACCGACAGGTCCGCCGTTAAATCGCTCGATAATGCCGAGCAAAATTTCACGGTCAAGTCTTTCCAGTCCCAGCTCGTCAACGCCGAGAGCCGCAAGTCCTTCCTGCGTAATACCGATGTCTATTATACCATTTCCTCTGACCTGTGAAAAGTCCCGAATTCTCTTCAATATCCTGTTTGCCACACGCGGCGTACCTCTCGAACGCTTTGCCATCTCAAGCAGCGAGTCTTCATCTGCCGAAACTCCGAGCAGACCTGCCGTCCTTCTAAGAATTTCCTTAAGCTCCTCCACCGTATAAAGCTCGAACTTGCTGACCACGCCGAATCTGTCTCTGAGCGGTGCGGAAAGACTTCCCGCCCTCGTAGTTGCACCGATGAGCGTAAACCTTGCCAAATCAAGTCTGATCGAGCGTGCGGAAGGTCCCTTGCCGATTATAATGTCGAGTGCATAATCCTCCATAGCCGAATAAAGCACCTCTTCGACCGAACGGTTCAGCCTGTGTATTTCATCTATAAACAAAACATCGTTTTCTTCCAAATTGGTCAAAATCGCAGCCAAATCGCCCGCTCTTTCGATTGCGGGTCCCGAGGTTATCTTAATCTTAACCCCAAGCTCATTTGCTATGATTCCCGCCAGCGTGGTCTTTCCGAGTCCCGGCGGACCGTAAAACAGTACATGGTCGAGAGGCTCCCCTCTGCGTCTTGCAGCCTCGATAAATATTTTAAGATTATCCTTAACACCTCTCTGCCCGATATAATCATCGAGATACTGAGGTCTTATATTCAGTTCGTTTCTCGCCTCTCCGGGATTTATCTCCGCAGATGTGATTCTTTCGTTATCCATTGCTTTTCCTCTTTACTTTACATATTAAAACAAGGTCTTAAGTGCCTTTTTGATATACTCCTCGCAGGAAAGTCCGTCCTCGGACACTCTCGCCACGGCACCGAACGCCTCTGCTTTGCTGTATCCGAGTGCGATAAGTGCCTCGATTGCCTGAGTTCTTCCGTTTTCGGCATCGCCGTTAATGCTGTCGGCGGCAGCGGCAAGCTCCGCACCGTTCGTGCCGCTTCCCAAGCTTCCCACCTTATCCTTAAGCTCCAAAATCAGTCTTTCCGCCGTTTTCTTTCCTACACCGTTTGCCCTGCTTACAGCCTTTACATCTTCAAACATTATTGCCTGCCGCAGCTCGTCAGCCGTCATAGAGCCCATGATTGCTATCGCAGCCTTCGCACCTATGCCGTTAACCGTGATCAAAAGTCTGAAAAGCTCGAGGCTTTCTTTGTTGTGGAAGCCGTAAAGACTTACATCGTCCTCCTTAACCATCATTGCAGTATATACCAAAACCTCTTCACCCTCGCCGTATCTGTAAAGCGGTGAACCTGCGGGAACATTGATTTCAAAACCCATGCCCGATGCAGTTTCAACCACTATGCCGGTTTCAACGGTCATAGCATATATTCCTCTTATATATCTGATCATCTATATTCCCTCCTTAATCCGCAAAGCTCTCCTGTGTCCGCCGGCATGTCCGTGACATATCGCAGCCGCAACGGCATCTGCCGTATCGTCCGGCTTTGGAACCTCGTCCAAATGCAGTATAGCCTTTACCATAGCCTGAACCTGCTTTTTGTCGGCTCTGCCGTATCCGACCAAAGCCTGCTTTATTTGCAGCGGTGTGTATTCGCTTATCGCTATTCCCTGCTTGGCACATGCCAGAACCGCCACGCCTCTCGCCTCGCCGACCAAAATCGCCGTCTTGGCATTGTTGTTGAAAAAAAGCTCCTCTATCGCCGCCTCATCGGGCTTGTATTTTTCAATTATTTCCGTCAGTCCGTCATACAGCACGCACAGCCTTTCCGGCATCTCCATGCTGCTGTCTGTCATGATAGAGCCGTATGTAACCGTCTTAAAGCTGTTTCCTACCATATCCAACACCCCATATCCCAAAATGGCATATCCGGGGTCTATTCCCAAAATTCTCAATGTCTTTCTCCCTGGTCTATATATTCTCTGTTCGAAAATGTTCTTACTAAATTATAGCACGCAAACATTTGTTTGTCCACATGTATTTTTCCTGTTGAATTTTTATGCAGTATATGTTAAAATTTTGATACAGACGCTATATTGTGTATATTTAATACAAAGGAGTTATATATGAGATATTCCAGACAAAATAAGATTATCGAACTTATTTCAAACAATGAGATTGATACGCAGGACAAGCTTGTTTCCATGCTGAAGGAATGCGGCTACGAGGTAACGCAAGCCACTATTTCACGTGACATCAAGGAGCTTCAGCTTGTAAAAACGCTTACATCGTCAGGTAAATATAAATACTCAGTTCATAAATCTCAGGATTTACCCGTTTCGGACCGTTTCGTCAAAATTTTCAGAGAAACCATCACATCGGTTGATGCATCGGGTAATATAATTGTGGTCAAAACCCTTTCCGGCTGTGCAAATGCGGCGGGCGAGGCTATCGACACCTCCAATTTTGACCATATAATCGGCTCACTCGCAGGAGATAACACACTTCTTCTCATTGCGGATTCACCGGAAAACGTACCGGAGATTTTAGAAAAATTCGACAAAATGCTTCATTTCGGAGTAGAAAGATGATAGACCACATCAGTATCAAAAACTTTGCCATAATCGAAAACACCGAGGTTGATTTCGATGACGGGCTTAATATAATCACAGGCGAGACCGGCAGCGGTAAATCCATCGCTGTCGAGGCTGTAAGCCTTGCTTTGGGCAGCCGTGCGGACACCTCTGCCATACGCACAGGCACCGATAAGGCTGTCGTGCAGCTTTCAGGCTCGCTTGACGGTGAAGAAATCGTAATCACACGTGAGGTTTCCTCTTCAGGCAAAAACCTTTGCAGGCTTAACGGTGAAATCGTCACGCTTGCTCAGTTAAACTCGGTTTCACGCCGACTTGCGGACATACACGGTCAGTACGATAACCAGTCGCTGCTTAATCCCGAATACCACATAAACCTTTTGGATATGTATCGGAGCGACCTTTCCGCCGAGATTAAAACCGAAGTCCGTTCCTGCTTTGAGGCTTATCAGGAGACACGCCGCAAGCTCGTTTCGCTGCTGTCGCTCGAAAAGGAAAACGCACGAAAAAAAGATTTCTACCGTTTCGAGGCTGACGAAATAAAAAACGCCGCCTTAAAGCCCGGAGAGGACGAAGAGCTTTCTCAGCGTGTATTTTTCCTGCAAAACAGCGAAAAAATATACGAAAACATCGAAAAGAGCTATGCGGTTTTGTACGACGAAACTCCGTCCGTAACGGACAGCATGGGAATGTGTATGCATTCCCTCGAGGATATTTCCTCATGTTCGGAGGAGCTGCGTGCAATTTCCGACGAATTTAACGATATATACTATCGACTTCAAGATTTGTCGGGTGAAATTCGCAGCATACGGGAAAGCATCACTTTCTCGCCTGCCGAGATGGACAGTGCGATCTCACGCTTGAACACGATTGACAATCTCAAGAAAAAATACGGCTCGACTATCGAGGAGATTTTGGAATACGAAAGCAATATTCGCAAGCAGCTTGACATCATTGAAAACTTCGATGACGAAAAACTCCGCTTGGAAAAAGAGCTGACAGCCTCAAAAAAAGCCCTAACCGGCTCATGCGAAAAGCTCACAAAAATACGTCGTGAGATTGCCGCTGAGCTTGAGGAAAAAATCACCCGTGAACTGGTGGACTTGAATTTTGCCGATGCGGTGCTCAAGATTGACATTTCCCCGCTTGCCTCTCCTTCCGAAAACGGTGCGGACAATGTCGAAATCATGATTTCGACAAACCGAGGCGAGCCTCTGAAACCGCTGGCAAAGACAGCCTCGGGCGGTGAAATGTCCAGGATTATGCTCGCCTTCAAGAACATAATCAGCTCCTGCGACGAAATCCCTACATTGATTTTCGACGAAATCGATTCGGGAATCAGCGGCATCACAGCCAGCATCGTCGGCCGCAAGCTCAAGGAAATCGCCGCACACCGTCAGGTTATCTGCATAACTCACCTGCCACAGATTGCGGCATGTGCCGGCAGCAGCTATCGCATATTCAAGGAAACACGCGGTGAGCAAACCTTCACCTCGATTGAAAAGCTTTCTGACAGCGAAAAGACCGCTGAAATCGCCAGACTGCTCGGCGGTGCAAACATAACCGAAACCACACTTGCAAGTGCAAGAGAGCTTATCGCAAGCTCGAAATAACAGTATATTAAACGGGCGGCCTCTTAACGTTCATCTTCCGTTAATGAGGTCGCCCTTTGTCGTCCGATATATATTTTATACCCGTTTTATTTTTATCCGTTGTGCTCCTATAGCATCAGTGAACATACGAGTTCTCCCACTTCCGCAGGATTTTCAATGCTGAGTCCGCTTATCAGTCGTGCCTGTGCATATATAATCTTGCTGTAATCCGCAAGCTTATCCTTATCACTTTCAAACAATTCCTTCAGTCTTGCTGCTATCGGATGATTTACATTGATTTCAAGCACAAGCTCCGCCTTGATGTCGGCAGCCTCGCTTCCCGGATTTTGGCTGAGTACCTTTTCCATATTCGCAGAAATCATGCCCTCGCTTGAAAGGCAGGCAGCATGCTTCTTAAGCGTATTTGTGAAACGAACCGTTTGCAGCTTGCCGCCTATGCTTTCTTTCATAAATTCAAGCATATCCTTTGCGTTTTCATTTTCCTTGCTCAGACTTTCCTTTTCTTCGTCCGTTCCGAGGTCAAGCTCGTCCTTGCAGACATTGAAAAATTCCTTTTCATCGTATGTCCGCAGCATTTGAAGTGCAAACTCATCAACATCCTCGGTCAGATAGAGTACCTCGTATCCGTGTTCCTCCACAGCCTCAACCTGCGGCAGCAATGCTATTTTATCAATGCTTTCGCCCGATGCAAAGTAAATCTTGTCCTGTCCTTCTTTCATGCGTGAAACATATTCGCTCAGCGTTACGAGTTTCTTCTCATTTGAGGAACGGAACATAAGCAAATCCCGCAAAACATCTTTGTGCATACCGAAGTCGTTATAAACTCCCCATTTAAGCTGTGTTCCGAATTCCGCATAGAATTCTTCGTATTTTTCTCTTTCGTCTTTAAGCATTTTCGCAAGCTCTCCGGCGATTTTCTTCTCGACCGCTTTTGCGATGCTCTTAAGCTGCCTGTCATGCTGTAACATTTCACGTGAAATATTCAGCGAAAGGTCGGCAGAATCCACCAGCCCTCTCACAAAGCTGAAATAATCCGGTACGAGATCCTTGCAATGCTCCATTATCATCACGCCGCTGGAATAAAGCTGCAAGCCTTTTTCATAGTCCTTGCTGTAATAATTATACGGTGCATGCGACGGAATGAACATCAATGCTTCAAAGGTCGAAACACCCTCCGTTTTTTGGCGGATAACCTTCAGCGGCGGCTCCCAATCATAGAACTTTTCACGGTAAAACGCATTGTATTCCTCGTCCGTAACCTCAGAAGCGTTCTTTTTCCAGAGCGGTATCATGCTGTTAAGAGTTTCATCCTCCGAAAAGCTCTCGTATTCGTTCTCACTGCCCTCTTTCGGCTTGCTGTGCTCGGTAAGCATGCGAATCGGGTAGCGAATATAATCGCTGTATTTCTTCACAAGTGCCTTCAAACGGTATTCGTCCAGGTATTCGCTGTAGTTCTCGTCCTCTGTGTCTTCCTTTATATGCAGCACTATTTCAGTTCCGGCTGTATCCTTTTCGCAAGCACTTACCGTATATCCGTCGGCACTTGAGGATTCCCATTTGTATGCCTCCTCGGCACCGTAGGCTTTGCTCATTACACTGATTTTGTCCGCAACCATAAACGCCGAATAAAAGCCTACGCCGAACTGTCCTATGATGTCTATCTCTTCCTTGTCTTTGTTCTGCGGATTATTCTTAAAATCAAAGGAGCCGCTCGCAGCAATTGTTCCCAAATTGTTTTCAAGCTCTTCCTTGCTCATGCCGCAGCCGTTATCGCTTATCGTGAGCGTGCGTCCTTCCTTGTCAGCAGTCAATCTGATTTCATAATCCGACTGCTTCAATTTAACGCTGTCATCGGTAAGTGAACGAAAATAGAGCTTGTCTATCGCATCGCTTGCATTTGAAATCAATTCCCTCAGAAAAATCTCCTTGTGCGTATAGATGGAATTTACCATCATGTCCAAAAGTTTTTTGGATTCCGTTTTAAACTGTTTCTTCGCCATATTATTTACCTCTTCTGTCACTTGTCTAAGCTTTATGACTTGATTATACCTCTATTTATTAGCACTTTCAACCGCCGAGTGCTAAAGTTCACAAAAACTTCAAATAAAAGCCTCCGCTCGTCAACTCAACGCTGACTGTCGGAGGCCTTTGTAATTGTTTTATCTGTTCATATCCAAGCTCCACTCTTCGAGCTCTGTGTGCAGCAGCTTGTGTGCACGCTCGGAAATCGGTTCGCCGAGGAATTCCTCGTATGTGAGCTGAACTGCTTTGTTCTCGTGTGAGAATCTGACTTCATTGTGCTTATCCAGTCCGTAGAGCTTCTTCGCACGGTCTGCCGCAAGCTCCTGTCCGTCTCTGAAAGGCTGTCCGCCGCCGCCTACGCAGCCGCCCGGACATGCCATGATCTCAACGAAATCGTATTCCGCCTTGCCGCTTCTGACTGCGTCTATCAAGGCTCTCGCATTACCCAGTCCGCTTGCTATCGCAACCTTAAGCTGTGTGCCTGCAAGGTCAAACTTCGCCTCTTTCCAGCCCTCCATGCCTCTTACATCCTTGAATGCATCAGGCTCAGGATTGCTGCCGGTTACAAGATAATATGCACTTCTGAGTGCAGCCTCCATAACGCCGCCCGTCGTTCCGAAGATTGTAGCGGCACCGGAGCCTTCACCGAAAATCTCATCGAAAGGCATATCCGTCAAATCCTGCGGCTTGATGCTGTCACTTCTGATAAATCTGTCAAGCTCTCTTGTGGTCAGCACCAAATCGACATCTCTTCCGTGTTCGCTGTCGTTTACCTGAGGAACAGCCATCTCGTATTTCTTAGCCACACAAGGCATGATGGAAACCGAGAAAATCTTATCAGGATCGATTCCGAGCTTATATGCGATGAAGGTCTTTGACATTGCACCGAACATCTGCTGCGGTGATTTAGCTGTCGATAAATCCTCAACCAAATCAGGATACTGAGTCTTTGCGAAACGGATCCAGCCCGGACAGCACGATGTGAACATAGGCCATCTGTGTCTGTTTCTGTTTGCCAGTCTTTCGAGGAACTCACTCCCCTCTTCCATTATGGTAAGGTCGGCAGTATAGTTTGTATCGAAAACATAGTCTACGCCGATTTTCTTGAGGGCACATACGAGCTTGCCGAGCGTTGCGTCCTTATCCTTAAGTCCGATCTGCTCTCCCCATGCCGTTCTTACAGCCGGTGCAATCTGTACCATCGTAATGATTTCGGGATCTGCTAAAGCATCATTAAGGTCAAGTCTGTCATCACGTTCTCTGAGTGCACCTACAGGGCAGTGCGTTATACACTGACCGCAGAGAGCACAGTCAACACCGTTCAAGTCGCCTGTATCCTTAACACCGATGGTTGTCCTGTAGCCGGAGCCCGTGAGGTTCCATACGCCAAGACCCTGAATTTTTTCGCATACCTGAATGCAACGCATACACTTAACGCACTTGGAGGCATCTCTGATAAGCGGATAATTCTTATTCCATCTGTCTACCTCTGCGGTATTTTCATAATCACTGATTATGATGCCGAGGTCGTTTGCAATAGTCTGAAGTGTACAGTTGCCGCTCTCGATACAGCTTGCACAGTTTGTGTTATGGTCTGATAACAAAAGCTCAACATTTATTCTTCTGGTTCTTCTTACACGTGGGCTGTTGGTCATGATTTCCATGCCCTCTTCACAGACTGTATTACATGCCGTAACCAGCTTTTCCATTCCCTTGATTTCAACCAGGCATATTCTGCAAGCTCCGATTTCGTTCAAATCCTTGAGGTAGCAGAGATGAGGAATATGTATGCCTACCTTTTCGGCAGCTTTCATTATGGTCGTGCCTTCCTCAACAGCGATATTCTGACCGTTTATAATAAGTTTTACCATTTTGTATTCCTCCCTCCTCTGAATGATCCGAAACCGTGGTAGTCGCATCTCAGACATCTGGAAGCCTCCTGCATTGCTTCTTCAAAGCTCATGCCCTGTTCAACCTCATCGAAGTCATTTCCTCTCTGATTAGCGAATCTTTCCTTAAGCTCCGTTCTGCCGCATGGCATATTGTCATCAGGTGTAGGAAGCGGAATATCAACATCAACCGTAATCTCGTGATTAAATCCGAGGAAGGAGTCGATATTTGCCGCAGCAACCTTACCTGCCGCTATAGCGTTTATAACCGTTGAAGGTCCCGTTACGCAGTCACCGCCGGCATATGCACCCTTGACATTGGCTACTACGCTGTTTTTCTTAGCCTGTATGTTTCCACGGAATACAGGAATACCGTAATCCTCGAAGAAACGAATATCGGTTGCCTGTCCGATTGCGGAAATTATGATATCGCAAGGAATTTTTTGTTCCTCCTCGGACGAATCAACAGGCTTAGGTCTGCCCGAATTGTCAGCCTTACCTGCGATCTGAGGCTTAACCCAAAGTGCCTCTACCTCGCCGTGCTTGTTTGTTTCTATTCTCGAAGGTGCCTTTAACTGTAAAAGATTACAGCCCTCTGCGATAGCTCCGCCGATTTCATCGGGAAGAGCCGTCATGTCATCTCTTCTTCTTCTGTAAACAATGCTTACATCTGATGCACCAAGACGCTTAGCTGTTCTTGCTACGTCCATAGCTACATTGCCGCCGCCGATTACAACTACGACCTTATCTTGGAAGTTCGGCATTGCATCGTCACCGATTCCTCTGAGCATTTCAACCGCAGGTACAACACCCTTTGCATATTCGCCAGGTATTCCGATGTTCTTCGCATTATGCGAGCCGATCGAGATATATACCGCATCGTATGTCTTTCTTATTTCGTTTATAGCCTCAGGTGTCGATACGTCATAATCCGTCTTAACCTCTATTCCGGTTGAAAGTATAGCGTCAATATCCCACTGCAGTCTTTCTCTCGGAAGTCTGTAGCTAGGAATACCGTAACGCAGCATACCTCCAAGCTGTGCTCTCTTTTCGTATACCGTAACCTTGTGACCCATGATGGCAAGGAAATATGCCGCACTCAAACCGGAAGGACCGCCGCCGATTACAGCAATCTTCTTGTTTGTGCTGTCCATCTTCTCCGGCACCGGTACATCGCCGCAGTTGTCAACCGCATATCTCTTCAAACCTCTGATGTTTACAGGTGCATCCACCAAAGTTCTTCTGCATCTGTGTTCGCAAGGGTGCTCGCAGATAAGTGCACATACCGTCGGGAACGGATTGTCCTTTCTGATCAGGCGTACCGCATCTGCGTATCTCTCATTTTTAAGCAATGCAACATATCCCGGTACATCAACACCTGCAGGACACATTGCCACGCAAGGTACAGGCTGTGCCTGGTTGCGGATTCTGTCCGAACAGGTATGATTAAGGATATGCGATTCGAAATCCTCTCTGTAGCCCTTAAGGCCTCTGAGTACCATGTTAGCCGCCTCTGTTCCGATGGCACAGTCTGCGGAAACGCTGATTGCCTCTGCAGTTCTTTCGAGCAGCTTCAGCTTATCCATTTCTGTTTCGTTGTCAATATCGACTATATCGTCGATTATATGCTGCAGCTGACCGAGACCTACTCGGCACGGTACACATTTACCGCAGCTCTGCGAATGACATAATCTCAAAAATGATGCTGTCAGATCCACAGGACATTGTCCCGGCGGACTGGCAATAATTCTTCTTTCCAGGTCTTTGTAAAGACCCTCTACCGTCTTTTGAGCAGTATCTCGTGATTTAATGTATAGTCTGTTCACTTGCTACCTCCTTATCTTCCTGCTGCATAAGTACTTCTGCTCTTTCTACTTCTACTACTTCTACATCTTTTTCCTTTTTTCTATTTCCAATGCTGCTGAAGTCAATTTCCATAATGAAAATGCTCGCAATCATAAGAATAGCTCCAAAATATGCCTTTGCGGACAAAATCTCGTGTGCCACAACTGCGGCTACGATTCCGGCAAATACCGGCTCCAATGCGAAAATCACACCCGTATGTGAAGCCGTCGTATACTGCTGTGCTATAGGCTGTACTATGAATGCCACGCCCGTGCAGAAAACCGCAAGGAAAAGCACAGAGCCCCAGGTTACGGCATTCGTCGGCAGATGCGGCGTTTCAACCAGCAATGCGAGAATAAAGTTGCAGGCTCCCGTTACACCAAGCTGGAAAACACCGAGCTGATATGCGTCTACATCTTCACGAGCCACCGCCTTTTCGGTAAGCAGCAGGTCAACCGCATACGCAAGTCCGCACATCATGCAGAGCAGGTCGCCCTTCAGATTATCCATATTAATCGAAAAATCGTCCTTGAGCGTAAGCAATGCAATTCCCACAAGGCACATCAGTACAACCAGCGTCAGCTTTTTATCAGGCTTCTGCTTTAAGAAAATCCATGCGATAAGCGGTGTGAATATAACCGTCAGTGCACACAAAAATCCCGAATTTGAAAGCGTAGTATATTTTACGCCGAAGGTTGCCCCTATATATACGAAAACAAGTGCAACTCCCACAAGCACGCTGTATTTCAAGGTGGTCTTATTTACACTTTTAATCTTTTTCCACGAAAATATCACTGCAATCAGAAAGGCACCCAGGAAGCGGTGTGCGTTCAAGGTGAACGGATCCATATCCTCAAGGCTGAGATCCATCAGATAATATGATACGCCCCAGCATAATGTTACCAAAAGAAGCATAAAATCCGCCCGCATTTGTTTGTTGTGATTCAGCTTGTTCAACTCTATATCCTCCCTACCAAAAGTTCCAATGCCAATGTCGGTTCTAAAAGTCCGCTTTTAATATTTCTGTCTATCTCGTAAAGACTGCACAAAATTTCTTTTAATTTCTGCTTTGTGAATTTGTCCGTCAGCGTCATCGCTTTTTTAATTCTGAATTCATGTACCTTCATAGTTTTCACGATTTCCACAGCAGACATTGAATCCTCCTTGAATTCTATGACATCAAGCAGCAGCTCAAACTGATTTATCAGCATCGCCGTCACCGAAAACACATCGCTGCCCGCAGCCAGCATATTGTGCATCATGCTGAAAGCCGTTTCTTTCTTTCGGTTTGCCGCCGCATCTATAAAGTTAAAAATATAGGTATCCATGTCACCGTTCAGCGTTTCGGCGATGTCCTCTCGGCTTATCGTGTTTCCGTCACTGTGTGCAATGATTTTTTTTATATCGTTTTCCAAATTAAATATTCGGTAATCGGTTTCTCTGTTAAAATATCCCGTTTCGTCTATCAGATATCTGAGCAGCTCTCTCGAAATCACCGCTCCTGCACTGCGAAAGCGTTTCTCTGCGAATGCCGCAAGCTGCGTGCGGTCGAGCTTATCGAAATTATATACTCCGGCGTTTTTCTTAAGACATTTGACGACCTCGCTCTTTTCGTCCGGCTCTTCGCAGGAAAAAATCAAAATACTGCCCTCATTCGGACTTTCTATATATGAATTGAGCCTTTCCTTGTCCGCCGACGAAAATCCCTTTGGATTTGCTGATGTAAGCAGCGAATGTGCTTTTACCCACACTATTCTTTTTTCGGAAAACATAGGAAACATATCTCCGGCTCCGATTATCTCGTTTACCTCGGCGTTCTCGTCATCGAGTTTTACGAAATCGAAAGCTGCGGCTGCCGGATTTACATATTTTTTTACCAGTGCTCCTGCTGCCCATTCTGCCAAATACTGCTCCGGCCCGTACATGAACAGCACCCGAGGAAATTCTCCGCTCTTCAAATCAGAACCGAATTTTTTATATGCATGCTCCCTCTGTTCGTTCTTTCCCATTCTCGCTGCCATAAATGCTTCCCATCTTTAACGTCGTAAAAAATTCACCAATATATATTATACATTGTTTTGCTGCGACTTGCAATTGTTTTGGAATGTATACATTCATATATAATAGGGACGCTCTGCTTGCAGAACGTCCCTATTAAATGTTAAATGATTATTTTTTTGTATTTTGGGCAGACATGCATGTGCCCACATTCGGTCCAAGCCCTGCTCCGCTTCTACAATGCTTCGATTTCCGCAAGCGAAAGACCTGTGTTTTCAGCAATTATATCAAGCGATACACCCGAAGACTTAAATTTTTTTGCAATTTCACGCTTTTCCTGTGCCGCACCACGCTCAAAACCTTCCCTATCAGCAACGCTCTTCATTGTATTCATATCAAGCATAAATCTATAGC
>CAZLTX010000016.1:5215-14656 GCA_964562555.1 uncultured Oscillospiraceae bacterium | reverse complement strand
TCTCTGATAAAATCATCGATTCTCATTTTCAGCTCTCCTCAAAAGATATTCCAAATACTCGACACGATATGTCTGTCTGCGTATTTCCTTAGCTGTAGTATATTTGCCCTTTCGCATATTGCAAAGTATTTCGTATTCAAGCTTTTTTTTGACCGTAAGGTATTCCGTCAAAAGCTCATCGTTGTAATCTATAAGCGAATGCGGAAACTCATATTCTATGTCGTCGGCATTCATCTGACGGGTAATCGCAATTTCAAGCGGTACGGCGGTCAGAATCTCACAGATGTATTTTCCCTCTCTTACCAAAGCCTCGTCCGTAATCCGAAAACCGTTGTCAAAGAGCCAAAATCTCAGCTTGCCTATGTCCTTTCTCGGCTGAAGCACGAGCTTGGAAAAGGAGCGTGATTTTTCTATATCCTCAGCCAAAATCTCAGTCATAAGAATTCCGCCCATGCCTGCCATCACGACAGCATCGACCGCGCCTTTGTCAAGCACCTCTATACCCGAACCGAGTCTGAGGTCAAACTCAATATCGGGATGCAGGCTTCGGCAGTTTTCTTCTGCCTTTGCAAGCGAGCCCTTGCTTATATCTGCCATGATAACCTTAGGACTTATTTCGTTTTCCCACAAGTAAATAGGCAGAAAACCATGATCGGTTCCTATGTCCGCCATGGTTTCTCCCGGATTTATTCTGTCTGCAATCTTTTTAAGTCTTGGACTGAGCCTTATCATATCTTCTGTCTACCTTATTCCAAATAGTCCTTCAGTTTCTTACTTCTGCTCGGGTGGCGAAGCTTTCTGAGAGCCTTGGCCTCGATCTGTCTGATACGCTCACGTGTAACCTCAAACTCCTTGCCTACTTCCTCAAGTGTTCTCGCTCTGCCGTCCTCAAGACCGAATCTGAGCTTCAAAACCTTTTGTTCCCTTTCCGTAAGCGTGTCAAGCACCTCGACAAGCTGCTCCTTGAGCATCGAAAAAGCTGCCGCCTCTGCCGGAGCCGGTACTTCCTCGTCCGGAATGAAATCACCAAGATGGCTGTCTTCCTCCTCGCCTATAGGTGTTTCAAGCGAAACAGGCTCCTGTGCGATTTTCTGTATTTCTCTTACCTTCTCAACGGACAGACCCATCTCCGCAGCGATTTCTTCAGGGGTCGGCTCACGTCCGTAGGTTTGCAGGAGCTGTCTTGAAACACGGATCAGCTTATTTATGGTTTCTACCATGTGAACCGGTATACGAATCGTTCGAGCCTGGTCGGCAATCGAACGGGTTATCGCCTGACGAATCCACCATGTAGCATATGTCGAGAACTTATATCCCTTGGTATAGTCAAATTTATCAACTGCTTTTATAAGACCGAGGTTTCCTTCTTGGATCAAGTCGAGGAAAAGCATACCGCGACCCACATAGCGTTTCGCAATGCTTACCACAAGTCTTAAGTTTGCCTCGCAAAGACGCTTTTTAGCCTCCTCATCTCCGCGTTCCATTCGTTCTGCCAGATCTCTTTCTTCATCTGCTGTGAGCAGCGGAACCTTACCGATTTCTTTGAGATACATTCTCACAGGATCGTCAACGGTAACACCCTTCGGCAGACTCGCCTCCAAATCCATCTCGTTTGCTTCGTCAATAATTGCGTCCGGATCCTCTGTGAACTCACTGTCGTCATCCAAAAGCAAATCGAAATCGTCAGGTTCTGTCTCTGATACTACCTCGATTCCCTTTGACATCAATGTATCATATACTTCGTCCATCTGGTTTTTATCCAAATCGGCAGATTCAAGCACATCGGCTATCGTCGTGTATGTCAGCTTGTTCTTGGAGCTTTTGCCCTTGTCGATGAGCTCACGCATAAGCTCCTGCTTTCTTTCCTCGGTAAACACCTCTCCTGATGCCGCATCTTCTTGTTCGTTCGCTTCCGCACTGCTTTCAACGAACTCTTTTCCCTTCAAGATGTCATTTTTTTCGCCTGTCGCCATTAACTTCTTCCCCCGTATGTTTTGATTTTTGCCTGAACTTCCATCAGTTTTTCGGTTAATCCTCTTAATGTATCTGCTCCCGTTTCTTCATCTGCCAGAGCCAGTCTTTCGATCAACTGTTTTTCCTTAATCTCGAGAATGCCCAGCCGCCATTTTCTGACGCACTCCTCGAAAATTCTATCTTCATTTCCCGCCGTCACTATTCTGTCAAGCTCCGCACCGAGCTTCAGACTCTCTTCGGGCTCGAGCCTGTCCATGATCTCACTGCGGTCGAAATCCTCATTGCAGCTGTAAATTTCGAACATGATGTTCAGTATTCTCTTTCCCTGCGGACTTGTCATCATCTCCTGCTTGTCGAGCATTTCCTCCGTAAGCGACGGATTTGTCAGAAGAACCTTTATCAGTGTCAGCTCGAGCTGAGATATAGGGGGTTCGGCCGGTGTTTCGCTGTACCTGTTTACCCTTTCCCTCTGCTCGTAATTTCTGCTTGCTGTCGGTTCTTTTTTAGTATTATTGCCTAAGATTTCCATCTTTATAGCAGCTTCCGCAATTTTTAATTCCTTTGCGAGTTTTGTTATGTATATATCTGCCTCTACAGGGCTCAGAGTACGCAAAATACCCGTCACGCCCCTGATGAAGTCAATTTTGCCCTCTTCAGTATTTATATCCACATTTTGACGGATTGAATCAATTTTATAGTCAATCATCGGCATGGCACCCTCCACAAGCTCCATGAATGCCGCCTTGCCGTGCTGTTTTATGAATTCGTCGGGGTCCTTGCCGTCCGTAACGTGAAGAACCTTGACCTTGCAGTCCTGTCCACTCAAAATATCGATTCCTCTGAGTGCGGCATTGCGTCCTGCCATGTCGGCATCATAGGAAAGCACCACATCTTTGGTGTAACGCTTAATCAGTCTTGCTTGATTTTCCGTAAGCGAGGTACCTAATGTTGCAACCGCATTATGCACACCGCCCTGGTACAGCGATATAACGTCCATATATCCCTCTACCATGATTGCAAAGCCTTCCTTTGCTATATCCTGCTTGCATATGTTCAGAGCATACAGATTGTTCTTCTTTTGGAAGATCTTAGTTTCCGGTGAATTAAGATATTTCGGCTGTGCGTCGCCGAGAGCTCTGCCCCCGAAGCCTATTACCTTGCCTGCGGTATTGATTATGGGGAACATTACCCTGTTTATAAATCTATCGTAATACTTGCCGTTTTTTTCGGATATCAGTCCGAGCTCAAGCAAAAGCTTTTCTTCGACACCCTTTTCCTTAAAGAAAGTATAAAGGCTGTCCCACTGTGCATCTGCATATCCGATGCCGAATTTCTTCAGTATCGCATCTTCTATGCCACGCTTTTTCATATATGTATAGCCCGGATTTTTATTCTCGGTAAAGCTGCGATAAAAAAATCTTGCGGCTTCCTTGTTTATCTCATAGTATCTTTCTCTTTTTGTGTCGTCTTCGCCTCCGCTTATTTGCAGAGTAACTCCGTATTCATTTGCGAGTTTCTTTGCTGCCTCGTAAAAATCAAGATTATAAAATCGCTGCACAAATCCAAAGACATTACCCGTTTCTCCGCAGCCGAAACAGGTGAAAATCTGTTTTTGCTCAGAAACAACAAACGACGGTGTCTTCTCATTATGGAACGGGCAGCAGCCCTTGTAATTAGCCCCTGCTCGCTTAATCGGTACTACCTTCGCTACCTCATCTACGATATTTACTTTATCTTTCAGCTCATCAAGGCTTTCATGACTAATAAAACGACCCATTCTCTGCTCCGTACAAAAAAGCTCTCCTACTTTATTATACGAGAAAAATGGGTCATTTCCTTTTTTTCTTTCTAAAAAATTTGTGAATTTTTCAAAATTCGATCTATTTCCAGCCTTTCGGCACGAACAGCTCCGTATATGTTGCCAGGGCATAGCGGTCAGTCATGCCTGCAACATAGTCCTTGACAGCCTCATTCTTGCCGTCACGCTCTGCGATTTGCCGCATGTCCTCCGGAAGCTTTTCTATGTTGCCGATAAAATACTCATACAGCGAGCTTATTACGACCTCCACCTTGTTCAAATCCTCTTCACGCTTAACCTTGCTGCTCTTATAAACATTTGCGAACATGAAGGTTCTGAGCTCATCGAGCTTTGTCTTAAAAATCTCGCTCTGCTTTATTGTCGGCATGCCGTCGCTGTTTCGTATCACATCTTCGACCATGTTGTTGATTCTTTCACGGTGCGAAGCCCCGAAAACCTTTATAGCGTCCTCCGGCAGATCCGAGCTTGAAATCACTCCGCTTCTTATCGCATCATCGATATCGTGATTTATGTATGCTATCCTGTCGCTCACCCGCACTATCTGTCCCTCAAGCGTAAACGGCAGCTCTGCTCCCGTGTGATTTACAATACCGTCTCTGACCTCCATGGTAAGGTTCATTCCTCGTCTTGAACTCGTGGATTCTATAACATCTGCCACACGCAGACTTTGTACATTGTGCTTGAATCCGCCCGGATGTATCTTGTTCAGTACCTCTTCGCCGTTGTGTCCGAACGGGGTATGCCCCAAATCGTGTCCGAGGGCTATTGCCTCTGTCAAATCCTCATTCAGATTAAGTGCTCTGGCTATGGTTCTGGCAATCTGAGAAACCTCTATTGTATGTGTGAGTCTGGTTCTGAAATGATCACCCTCCGGTGCCAAAAATACCTGTGTTTTGTGCATAAGTCTGCGGAATGACTTGGAATGAACTATTCTGTCCCTGTCTCTTTGAAATTCCGTTCGTATATCACACTTTTCTTCCGGATAAACTCTGCCCTTAGATGCTGCACTTTTAACCGCATATTCCGACAAAACATCAAATTCACGTCTTTCAAGATCCTCTCTGAATAACATACCCTCTCACCTCTCATTCACTTACATCATTTTTTTATTTTATTCCCGTGTGTCCGAAGCCTCCCGCACCTCTGTCGGTTTCGTCTATCTCGTTGACAAGCGAAAACTCGGCTTTTTCGTATTTTGCGAAAACCACCTGAGCTATTCTGTCGCCGTTATTTACAGTATACGGCTCCTGCCCCCAGTTTATCAGCGGTATATTCCACTCTCCGCGGTAGTCGCTGTCCACCGTGCCTATACCGTTTACCAGTCCTATGCCGTGCTTTATGGCAAGTCCCGAGCGTGCTCTTATCTGTGCCTCTATTCCCTGCGGTATCTCGACGAAAAGTCCCGTAGGTATCAAGCGTCTTTCTCCGGGCAGCAGCGTTATCGGCTCATCTGTATATGCTCTCAAATCGGCACCTGCAGAGCCTGCCGTAGCATATGAGGGAAGCTCGCCGCTTTTACTTACTATTTTTATTTTTACAGCGTTTTCATTGCCGCTTTCACTGCGGTTTTCACTGTCGTTTTGATTGCCGCTGCAGCTTATCTTAGTTTCTTTCATCATTTCCGTTACTTCCATGCTCTGCCGAGGTCAAATCTTTTATCCGTAACAGCTACGCCTGTATAGCTTTCGGGACTGCAAATCAAAGTCTTGACTGCATCTATATCCTCAAGGGTAATTTTGTCGATGCTCTCGGTAATTTTCTCCTGCGTGTAAACTTTGTCCAAAAGAAGCAGATACTTTCCGTTTGCAAACATTCTGCTTGCCACATTTTCCTGCCCGAATATGTAGCTGCTCTTCATCTGCTCCTTCGCCATAGAAAGCTCGTCCTGTGACACGCTTTTATCCGCAAGCACCGCAAGCTCCTCTCTGATTCCCTCAAGTGCGTGTTTTATCTTATCGTGTGCCACTCCGGCATAGATCAGATAATATCCGTCGTTGCTGAACGAGCTGCATACTGAATATACGCTGTATGCCAAACCCTTTTCCTCACGGATATTCTGGAAAAGTCTTGAGCTCATGCTGCCGCCCATTATGTTGTTCAGCACCTGCAAGCTGTAATATCTTTCATCTGCGAGAGGCACGCCCTTGGTTGCCAGGCATATGTGTGACTGCTGTATGTCCTTGACCATAACCTTGAAGCTTCTGCTGTATTCGGCATATTCGTGCTTTTTGGCCTGCTTAGCTGCCGCCAAGGCCTCGAATTTGTCTTCGAGGAAATCGCAAAAGCTGTCCTCGTCAAAATTACCCGCAACCGAAACCACTATCGAATCTCTCGTGTATTCCGCCTCTTTATATGCCGTCAAAACATTTCTGCTTATGCCTCTGAGTGAGCTCGGTGTGCCTATAATGCTTTTTCCGAGCGGTGTTCCCTTGAACAAAAGCTCTGTAACCGTATCGTGTACCAAATCGTCGGGCTGATCTTCAATCATCTTGATTTCTTCGCAGATGACCTTACGCTCCTTGCCCATTTCTATCTTGTCGAATACCGATTCAGTAAGCATGTCGAGGATTACCTCTGCTCCCTTTTCGAGATTTGTGCCTACGGTTTTAACATAGTAGCAGGTGGCTTCCTTTCCCGTAAACGCATTTATCTGTCCGCCTATACGGTCGATATCCTCAGCTATTTGTCTGGCATTTCTCTTTTTCGTGCCCTTGAACATCATATGCTCTATGAAGTGTGATACTCCTGAATTTTTTGCATTTTCATCTACGGCTCCGGCTTTTACCCAAACACCGAACGCTGCGGACTGCACATAGTCGGTTCTTTCCATTACCACACGCACGCCGCAGTTAAGCTTTCTTATATCTATTTTGCTCATGTCTTTCACTCCTTATTTGTGTTTTACTTGTCTTTTTTTGCCTTTATAAGGCCTATTATCAAAACAAGGGCTACCGCACCCAGTGCTATATTTTCGCCTGCCTTGCCAAATGATGCACCTACCGCATCTGTTGCCCATATTATAAGACAAAATCCAAACAGTATGGATATTACAACTCCGATTCCCATCTTATTCATACGCCTTATACTGCCTTTCCTCAATCGAAATATACACTTTATTGTAACACACTTTTATGAAAATTCATATAGTAAGAAAGAAAAGATATTTGAATATAAGGAGGTAAATATATGAGCTGCTTTGGTGGAAGAGTTCCCAAAGACCTCTATCAGAATTGCTGCAACTCGGGTGTCCTCTGCGAATTTGACGGTGATTTAAGTCACGTGGTTTCAGAGCCTATCTATGTGCAAAAGGTATACGATGCGGTGCTTGTACATCTTCAGGGAATGAAAACCGTTCAAAATCAGACTTTTACGCCCGCAATTCCCTGCGGTCACAGAGTAAAACGTGTAATAGATATAAGGTGCAGACGGAGCTTTAATCCTAACAATGTAGATGATCCCGCTAATCTCAAGCTGAATGTTGATACTTCGATTTCGGGTGCGACCTTTTTAAGAAACGGAAACGGTGATGAGCTTACAGTAGTCGGTGCTGACGGAAATTTCTCCGAAAAGCTTCTGTATGCGGAAACAAGCAGCTGCGATGACCGCTGCATGGGAACTCCGATCTTCGGTACACAGAACATCTCGATTACCGGAAATGTTATCATCGAGCTTGATCTGCTGCTCTGCGACAGCTGCGGCAACGAAACCGTCTTCACTATCTGTGCCGATGTAAATATTGCAGATGCAAGTCAGCCTTTGGTACTTACGAACTTCTTCGAGATTTGTATGCCGTCGGTAATCGATACGGCATTCCTGCCTCGTTTCACCGAATTCTGCAATTCCGCATGTGAGGCAAGACTGGCTACCAACAATTACGGAAGGGATCTGTGCGTAGGTGCGGACGGCACGGTTACGGGCAACCTGATTATTGCACTTTGTGTATCCTCGGAAAAGAAAATAGTCGTTCCTGTTCAGCTCTGCGTGCTTTCGACCGGTTTCGTTTCGCCTGAGGCACAGCAGAATGCTATATGCACCACCTTCCCCGCATTGTTCCCGAATCGAATCAGGCCTGCCGATACCATCGCAAACTGCGGTGAAAGCTGTGATGAAGAGGACGACTGCTGCTGCGATGCGGTAAGACCTGAACCTAATCCTTGCTGTGAACCGTATCCTGCACCGTGCTGCGACCCTTGCGAATGCAGAGATGACGACTGCTGTGACGACCGCAGAAGACGACCGCAGCCAAGAAGATAGGTAAATGAGTTGTCGAAAAAAATGATTTAGGCAATCTGCCCACGAAAGACAAAATTCATTTTATTACTCCTATTAAGGAAAGGCGATGCCATGCGGCACCGCCTTTCGGTTTTCATGCGTTTATCAGATTCTCGAGTGCCAAACGATAAATCTCTTTGGCTTTCTCCAAATCCTCAATATAAATGTACTCGTCTTTCATATGCTCCGTACATTCTCTCCCCGGGAATACCGGTCCGAAGGCTACGATATTATCCATCGCACGTGCATAAGTTCCGCCGCCCATTACTGTCGGCTCTGCCTCGTCACCTGTTACTCTGCTATAGGCATCCATAAGCTTGCTGATCAACGGCCCATCCTTTTCCATATAAACAGGCTTCATGTCCGTCACATTTTCAAGCTCTATACCATACGCTGCGATGTTTTTTTGCAGTGGCTCCAGTATATCCTCGAGCTGATAAGTAACCGGAAAACGAATATCCATTGCAAGCTTCACACTTTCCTCATCACACCAAATCCGACCTACATTCATGGAAAGCTTTCCGCTGGCCTCATCGGAAAGTTCAAGATCTATTTTTTCTCCATGCATACACATACCGATTTTTTCCTGATAAAAGCTAAGCAGCTTGCTTTCACAGCCGCATTTTGCAGCCTGCTCCATCAGCTTGCTTATTGCATTCTCACCCTCCCACGGTGTGCTGCCGTGTGCAGCCTTGCCGAACGCCTCCAAATGCTTGCCACCAAGTATAGCTTCCGCATAATCAGGCACCATGTTAGCAGCCTGTCCTCCCGAAACAGAGGTAAAACCGGCGGCTGCAAGCGGCATGGTAAGCGTAATAAGAGCAATTCCCATTTCACCGTATATAGCAGGAAAATCCGCATCAGGTGTAAAACCAAGGTTCGGCATCTCCTCATGGCTTTTATAGTATTCCATGTCAACCCAGTCGCCGTCTTCCTCCGTTTGTCCGAAGATTATGCGAATACGCTTGTTCAGCTTGATTCCGCTGTCCAAAATGTCTTTCATGGCATAAATCGCAGCCATGGCAGGACCTTTATCGTCCATAACACCGCGTCCGTAAATCCTGCCGTCGTGAATTTCTCCTCCGAAAGGCGGATAAGTCCAATCGTTTCCGACAGGTACAACATCTAAATGGCACAAAATACCGATAAGGTCTTTTCCCTCTCCGATTTCGGCATATCCCACCATGCCGTCACAATTTTTTGTTCTGAAACCGAAGCTGTCACACAGCTTTAGCACATAGTCCAATGCTTTCGCTGTTTCTTCTCCGAAAGGATAACGATCACTTCGCAGCTCTGCCTCTGCGGTCACGCTCGGAATTGCAATGAGCTCCTGTAAATGCTTAATCATAAAATTTCCTGCTCTTTTATCTTTCATT
>CAZLTX010000016.1:0-5115 GCA_964562555.1 uncultured Oscillospiraceae bacterium | reverse complement strand
TTTTATCTTTCATTGAAAGGTACATAGTCAAAATCAAATCCGAAAGAACGTGGTCCGAATACCTCTAAGCCTCTCTCGCTTTTCCAGATTTCAGGTGCCGGCAGAACAAATACCGTCAGTTCCATACCGTTTTCATAATGCGGATTGGTGACAGGAGTACCGTCTTTATCTACCACGCAGATCAGGTCAGGTGCACATACATCTACCTTGCCGTCCAAATAGGAAACCAGGTGCTCATTCTTGTACCATACCTTATAGCTGTGTCCCTCAAACTCGCCTGTACCTGCAAGGCTTGTATCACCGTAAATAAATCCACCGGTTTCTTCTACTTTCCAATCTGTTACTATGCCTCTGAACAGAATTTTACCGCCGCCTGCCTCGCAAAGCTTTTCTGCCGCATCTTCATTATTTTCTCTTGCTTTTCTCAATGCCTTGCCGAGATCAAGTGCCATCGTCAGTGCCCCCGGAATGATAGCACCTCTGAGCTGCTTACCCGTGATTGCATGGTCTGCAACACCGACCTTGTTTCCGCTGGCTACCGCAACTGCTCTTACAATATCCTCCGCACGCATATCGTCTACAATTTCTTTCACGATCATGGAATCTCCGAACTGCGTTGCCAATGCAATCGGTGCCATAGGAATTTCTTTCACATAAAAAGTACTGTGCTGAAGCTCAGGCACCGAACGTCCCGCCGGGTCAGCGTCGATGATAGGAATTCCGAGCTGGCACGCTGCATGCAGAGCATAAGCGGTATTTGCTCCGCCCAGCTCCGTAGAAACCGCACCGAAGAATGGTTTTCCGAAATATCCTTCTAAGGTTCTGAATGCCAGTAAAGATTCCGGATATCCGAGCTGCGGAAGATGGGCATATCTTTCGTCTGCACCTCCCAAAGATGCCGGCGAGCCGCACATGTACGGCACTGCTACATAAGCATCATCAGGTACTTCGTTTACATCTGCCATGTAAAGCTCTTTTCCTTGGTCAAAATCCTCCTGCATTGCCTCAAGACCCAAGGAAAGATCTCCGCCGCCGCCTGTACCGACTACTGTGCAGCCGTACAAAATATCAATAATATCCTGCTGTGATAATTTTTTCATTTTATATCCTCCTATTTTTCTCTCGGTTTCATGTAGGTTATGCGGCTCTGTTTAAGACCCATTTTCGCATATAGCTCAACCATATTCAATGCCGCCTGTGCTGCCTCTATGACCGGCACGTCGTAGCCCATGTCATACAATGCCGCCCTTACGTTTTCTGCCACATCGACCATACCTGTACAGCCCAGCACTACAGCACCCACATGATCCTCTTCTATGGCAGCCTTACTCTCGATAATCAGCTTTTCGCTCAGCTTACTGCTGTCCTCAAGCTCCAAAACAGGCATATCCACACTTCTGACGCTGACTACACGCCCTCCGAGATGAGCTTTTGCAATATTTCCCTCTATCATAGGAATCACATTATCCAAAACCGTAACAATCCCGATTTTGTCGCTTAATCCCAGTGCAAGGTGTACAGCCGGCTCAAAACCGCCGAAAACAGGAATGTCCACACATTCTCTTGCTGCTCTCACCCCGGGATCACCGAAGCAGTCAACAAAAATGCCATCCGCACCGTCGGCTTCAGCTTTCTTGCACAGCTCAATTACATGAGGTGCCGAAATCGCCTCGTCATATTCGCTCTCTATAGATGCCGCTCCCTGCTTAATCTGTGACAACTCTACAATCGTATCTCTGTCCAGGTATTTTCCTATATAGCTGCGAGTCACATCGTCCATCAAAAAGTCCTCTGTAATGGGAATTACCTGTTTAATTTTTATAGCCATTTTATTTACCTCTGTTATTGCTTTTGCGTTTCCTGTATAAAGCTTTACTCTTCCGGAATTTCCACACCGCCGTCAGTCTTTCTTGATTGTGACGGTACGAAATGTTCGACAATCAGATATAAGATAATTGCAACCACAACGCCGTTCATATTGAAAACGCCAAACGGAATAAAGAGTGCAATTACCATGGAAACAACCGCAACTATGCAGCCTACCCAATTCCAACCGTCTTTTGCATGCCAACTCTTAGGATTTCCTTTTCCCACAATCCAGTAATCGGCAATCATAACGCCCGCAACCGGTGCTGACATGAAGCAAATCCAATTCAAAAATTCTTCAATCCAATTCAGAATTCCAAGTATCGCCAAAACCATACCTACGATACATACCGCTGCGGTAGCTTCCTTTCTGCGGTTGTCCGGTAAATTGAAAGTCATAATTGTATCCAAACCTCCGCAGTATGCGTTCAGTGAGTTTGTCGATACAGATGCAGTAATGATAACAAGGAGTCCCAGCACAGGAAGTCCTACATAGGACAGCACAAGGCTCACATCGTAAACACCCGTTACTCTGGCAAGCAGCACACCGATGAGGCATGTAGCAATTCCCGCAGGCATAAGTCCCCAAATCGAGGATTTGATGGTATCCTTACGATTCTTCTGCCATCTCGTTACATCTGCTGCCGTAAATGCCATTGCAGAGAAGAAGGAGAAAGAAAGCGCAACGCCTTCTGCGAAGGACATGCTTGCCTCCGTCACTTCGTTTGCCGCAATACCCTCTGTGCCGTACTTACGGAACGCAAGCACCAAACCAAGCAGCATTACAAGAAAGAGCATCGGTACGGATATTTTATCGAATATTTTAAGGCCTTCCATACCTATTACCGCAATCACTGACATGACAATTCCCCAAATGATAGATGATACCGTCAGCGAAAGGTTCCAGCCGAAAGCATCATTTACCAGATTTGCAAATGCTTCACCGCATACATTTATCTGCAGTCCGAAAAATCCCATCAATGAAATGGAAAAGAGCAGGCTTACAAGAAGTCTTGTTCCGTTTTTTCCAAAGCATGACTGAGATATAGCACAGGTCGGCATTCCTAAATCAGCTCCCTGCATACCCAGCAGTATCATCAAAACACAGGTTAAAAGATAGCCTACCGTTCCCGAGCCGACAGCCATCCATGTACTCATTCCTTCACCCAACATGCCGCCCAGCATGAAAGCCGGAATGCAAATAACACAGCCTGCCTGTACCCATACCATGTCCAGCATGGATTTACGCTCGCTCAGCGGGGTAGGTCTTAAGGCAAAAACCTCGGAGTTCATACTCTTTTTTTGTGCAGTATTCTCACTTTTCATATTGTCCTCCAATCTCAGATACTAATCTAATACTCATTATTTTTTCAATATCTTAACAAGTATTTAGCTTTTTTTCTATGTGCTGTTCCCAAAGATGCATGACTTATGTTTGTGATTTCCACAAAAAAGTTGCTATTTTTAAGGCTCTGTTTTATAATAATTATATCTATCAGTCCGATTGTATTTAAGGAGGTGTTGAAATGCTTGATATTACGATAGAATCCGTACTTAAGCTTCCCGTTATGGACGGCTGCAAACTGCTTGCAGGACAAAGCGGACTTACAAATGTTATTCATTCCGTAACCGTTTACGACAACATTCCGACAGCTACGGACACCGAAATTATGACCTTTGACGGTGATATATACATTACCTCTCTTTTCTTCGGAAAGGAAGATCCGCACTTCATCGTTGATTTTATCAGCTCCTTGTACAGGCTGCATGCATCTGCGATTTTCGTAATTGATGAATTTATCTGCGAAATTCCCCAAGAAGCAGTCGATTTTTGTAATGCACACGGACTTCCTGTGATTCTTATCGACCGCAAAACGCCATATTCGCTTATCATCTCCGGCATAATGGAATACAAGCTTATGGTGCAGCAGCGTAAATCCATTGAAAATAACCTTAAGGCTCTTACCTCTCACAGCATTTCGCAGACAGAAAAAGAAACTCTGATATACGATCTCAATCCGAATTTTCAGAGTCATGTATTGGCTGTATATTGCTCACCTCCGATAGATTTTGCAGTTTCAACTTCTACTCTGTATAATACAAGCTATGTAAGCATTATAAATCGCATAAGCAAATATCCGACATATTTTGCATCGGAATATCGCAGAGGTCTTCTCATAGTGCTCTCGAAAAAAAGCAGTCTTTCTTCGGAATTCGAAAACAGTATAGAATCAGTTATTACTTTTATACATACAAACATACCGCAGTGTAAAATCGGAATCAGTGATATTCATTCTTCCTCAGATCTCGGCAAATGTATTTCACAAGCGTACATGGCTGCATCTGCCGACAGCTCCGAGCCGAGCAAAATTTCACGCTACTGCGAGCTTGGTATCGAAAAGCTGCTGATTGCATCAGAGGGAAATCCTATGTTGGAGGAATTTTATCAAGAGGTCATTACTCCAATCACCGTATATGACCAAAAACATCATACAGAGCTTCTGCATACTCTGTTTGTATTCGTAAAAAACAACATGGATTACGCAAAAACCTGTGCCGATATGTTCCTGCATGAAAACACGGTGCGTTACCGTATCGGTAAAATCAAGGAACTGATTCCCTACGGAAAAAACGACATGGACTTTCTCGTTACGCTGTCCGTGGTTTACAAGATTCATAAACTTCTCCCTGATAATTATTCATAGACGGGTAATTTGGCGGAACATCTCACAGGTTTTTCCCTATGCTGCACAAAAAAACGGCAGCCGAAGTGCTGTCGTGTTGAAATGTCCTGTCTTTATCAAAATGCCACAAAAAACGGGGCAGGCGGCTCTGCGAGCCGCCTGTTTTTCAATGATTATGCTGTTTTTTACAGAGCTTCTACTTCTTCAAGTGTCAGCCCCGTGTTTTCTGCTATGATATTCGGAGAAATTCCCGAGTTTTTCAAATTCTTGGCTATCTCCCGCTGCTTCTGTGCCGCACCGCGTTCAAGCCCTTCTTCTATTCCGTATTCTCTCTGTATCTTTATCTCTTCTTCTAAAGTCATTACGCTCTCCACCTCCTGCTCATAGTTTGCTTTTTCAACACCTTCGTTGATTTTGCAAACTAACTGATCGTTTTCGTCTACTTCGCCGGTGTCCAAATATGCGAAAAAACCTTCTAAGCCTTGCGGTATCTTTTCCTTCGGACACTTGGTATTTACTATTATAGTATATCCTCCGTCGTTCAAATGCAAGCCTAATTTTTCGT
>CAZLTX010000015.1:10733-14739 GCA_964562555.1 uncultured Oscillospiraceae bacterium | reverse complement strand
GTAGCTCCGTCCTTCGGGTAGGTTTCCTTAAGTACGAGCTTGCCCTCGCCCTCTGCCGCCGCAAAGCAGCATGTCACCGCAAGCATAACTAAAATTGTTGCAAGGCTAAGAATTCTGCCTATTCTTTTCATCTTTTCGTGTCCTCCGATTTCTGTTCTTTTGTATTTTTCTTAAGATCTCTCAGTTCTCTGAAAAAGTCTCTTACTATTTCCTGACAACGAGTTTTGGTTGAGCCCTCTTCAAGCTCGAATATTTCAACGTGATGGTTAAGTTTCTGTTCCTGAACTATATTGAATACGGAACCGCAGCCGCCCGCTTTGGGATCCATGGTGCCTATATACAGCTTTTCGATGCGTGACCACACGATAGCTCCCGCACACATGCTGCAAGGCTCTACGGTTACATACATATTGCAGCCCGTCAGCCTACGCCAACCCAGGGTTTCTCCCAAAACCTTTGCCGCCTGTCTGATTGCAACAATTTCCGCATGTGCGGTCGGATCCTTTTCGTTTTCGGTCATATTGTGACCCCTGCCGATAATCTCTCCGTCCCTTTCAATCACGGCTCCGATTGGAATTTCTCCTATAGCTTTCGCTTTTTCCGCCTCTTTTAAGGCCTCCAACATAAACTTTTCCATACATCTTTAGATGATATCATACTTTGGCGGAATGTTCAACCGTATTTTGCATACAAAGCCGTACAAAACTTCGTAAAATCTCGAAAAATGCACGAAAATGCTCTCCGGAGTGAGTTTTCTGCCCCTAAGCCTCTGAAATTTCCAGCGTTTTTTCGTCCAGTGCAGCTATCCAGTAGCCGTATATATTATCCGCAAGCTCATCGTCCAGCTCCTCAAGGCTCCCGAAAAATTCCTCCGCACCTCTTATCGGCTGCCAAAGTGTAAAGCCCGTGCTGCCGCCCGCAGGCTGTTCTTCTATCAGAAATCTGCCGGGTATTCCTATATAGCAGCTGCTCACGCCCGAGGCTTCACTCCGCTGTCCGATTATGAAATGCCCGTACCTTTCCGCAGAGGCAAAAGCCTCCGGACAAAATTCACGCAAAAGCTCAAGCTTTGTTTCCTTATGCCAAGTGCTTTCCGTTTCGTCATATGCAAACAGCTCCCGCAGCTCGCGAGCCTCACGCATCGCCTCCTCGGCATTTCTCTGCTGCATAAGCCTGCTCAAAAAATACATTACATAAGGTCCGTACTGATTTCCCATTGCCCTCGACCCCTTTTTTTAGTAAAATACAAGTATATAGACAGTTATATAATATGAATACTTTCAATAATTTATATGTTTAGGGGTAGCTAATATGATAATGGATTTATTTGTTTTGACGATTTTTGCACTAACAATCTTTTTTTCAATGAGGCGTGGCTTCGCCTTGACTCTTGCGGGTTTTATGAAGGGGGCTTTAGCTGTAATAGTCGCCTGGCTGTTTTGCGACGATCTGAGCCGTCTGCTTCTCAAGCTTCCGACATTGCACGATTTCGCTGCGGAAAGAATACAGGAGGGGCTTGCCGCCAAGTGGGAAAGCTCGGCGGTGTACAATATGCTCCCCGCACTTTTCACCGAGGGCGAAAACAGCATATCCGATACGCTTATCAACGAGGGTGTCAATAAGCTTTCGTGGCTCTTCTTTACGATAATCAGTTTTCTGCTTATCTTGGCAGCTATTCGCATCGCCGCCGCTTTCCTCGAAAGAGGCTTGTCGCACAAAGCAAGGGGTGGCTTCATAGGCTTTTCGGACAAGCTGTTGGGGCTGCTGCTCGGCTCCGTGGTCGGCGTGTTCAATATCATGCTCATTCTCGCATTGATACTGCCTGTGGCGGGGCTTTTCATGCCGTCACTGAGCGAGTCGATTCCCGCTTGGTTCGAAAGCTCCTTGTTTGCCAAGGACATTTATGACAATAATCTGCTTCTGATACTGGTTCGTGATTTTATGGCGTGATACTACACGTGATATTACAAGTAAGAAATTTTATGTTTTTTCAAAAAAGCAGTTTAAGTACACTACATATAGGTGTATAATATCTTAAAATCAGTTTTTTAGGGCTAAATATAGTCTTTGCCTGTACTGTGCGAACCGCCTGCAAACTGCGGGGCACATGTACTCGGCTTATAAAATGCGAAAGTGAGGTTTTGATATGAGTATAGCGGTAACGGGTAACGTATCTTTGGCTGAGAGTAAGGCTTATATAGACTACCTCGAAAAGAAATATAATCGTAAGCTGAAAAAATTAGATGTTAAGCTTGACGGTGATTATGCCGATTTGAGCTATGAGTTTGAGCAGGTTCCTTTCGAAAGAATCCGCAGAATCACCGGATACCTCGTAGGCACCATGGATCACTGGAACGATGCCAAGGCTGCTGAAGAGGCAGACCGTGTAAAACACGATGTCAGCAGCGGCTTTGAGCGGCTGTAAACGCTTGCCGTCCGATAAATGCTTTGAAACAAACCGTGCCGAAAAGTCATCCGAAAGCTTGACTTGAGGGCACGGTTTTTATTTCCTCTTTTAGCCGATACCGCCGTACCATGCACCGGCAATCAGTGCAGCTAGAGCACAGGCACAGTATACATATTTTCCGAGCGGGTGGAAGTACTTGCCGATTGCTTTTTTGCTGCCTTCGCTGACCGCCTCGAGTGCAATATTCTTTTGCAGTACCCAAAAGAACATGATTCCCGCAAGCAATGCACCGAGAGGACAGATATAAATCGAAACGACATCCATCCACTGTGAGGTCCACGGCTGAATCAGAAGTGAAACGATTCCGCCCAAAGCACCGATAAGCAGTACTGCCGGAACACGCTTGAGATGCAGCTTTTCCTGCATGAACGCCACCGGAACCTCATACAGATTAACTATCGAAGTAGCTCCGGCGAAAAGCACGCAGATGAAGAAAATCATGCCTACAACCCTACCGCCTGCCATACCGTTCAACACATTTACCAAATAAATAAACATCAGTCCCGGGCCTGCCGTATCCGGTGTAACTCCGCCAACGCCCATCGCCGGCAAAATCACCAATGCAGCGAGTGATGCCGCAAGCGTATCGAAAATCGCTACATTTCTCGCAGCACCCGGTAAATCCTCTTTTTTATCCAAATAAGAACCGTAGATAACCGAGCCGTTTCCCGCAACCGAAAGCGAGAAAAACGCCTGTCCGAACGCAAACACCCAAAGCTCAATATTCAAAAGCCCCTTCGGGTTCAAGGTCAAAATGTATTTGTAACCGTCGCCTGCTCCCGGCAGGAATGCAATATATACCGCCAAAATAAGGAAGAGCACGAAAAGTGTCGGCATCATCAGCTTGTTTGCCTTTTCTATGCCGCCGCCGATTCCCATAGCCATGATTACAAGAGCCACAACCAGTCCGAAGAGCTGCCATGCACTGTTTCCGACAGAGAAAATTCCTCCGTCAAGCATCATGCTTACCGCCTCTCCGAGTCCGTCCGCCTCAGGTGCCGCAGCAGAGAAGGTTCCCACGATTGCGTCCATATCACTTCCCATGGCGTAAAGCTCACCCGAAATTCCCATGAAACAGTATTTGAAAATCCAGCCCATGACAACCGTATAGCCTATCGCAAGTCCCATCGCACCTATTACAGGCAGGGCACCGATAGTCTCACCGACACGGCGGCTGCCGTATCTGCTTTCGGTACATTTACCGAAGGAGCCGACAGGTCCCGCCTGTCCCCAGCGTCCGAGTGCGAATTCCTCAATCATACCCGATGAAGAAATCAAAAGCACAAACAAAATATATACTACGAAGAAGGTCATTCCTCCGTATTTCGACACCATGATTGGGAATCTCCAAATATTTCCCATGCCGACTGCCGAGCCTATACAGGCAATGATGAAGCCTGTACGACTTCTGAAACGGTCTCTTTCCATACTTGTCCTCTTTCCTTATTTCCTTACGAAATTATGTATGCCGCCGCATCGAAACAGCAGCCTGTTCTTTTAGAATATTACATTTTTCGATATTTGTCCACAAAAAATATT
>CAZLTX010000015.1:0-10633 GCA_964562555.1 uncultured Oscillospiraceae bacterium | reverse complement strand
GCAGCCTGTTCTTTTAGAATATTACATTTTTCGATATTTGTCCACAAAAAATATTTTTTCAACATGCACAGTTCTTGTTCATACATGTTAAATGAACATTTTTCAGTTTCTTTTCAAAGCGGCTTCAATGTACAAAATACTTTTTTATTACATAAAAACCCTTGTGATTTTACTTGAATTTCTCCCTTAACAATACTATAATATTCCTGATTGAAAATGTGTTTGGTTTTGCCTTTGGAGCCGAATCAACCGTTCAATACCGCAGACACTTAGCTATCACAAATATAATATAAAGGAGAAAGAATTATCATGTATAAAGAAGCGTTACGACCTGTATGGGCCGAAATCAACCTGTCCAATCTGGACTATAACATCAAACAAATCAAGAGCAAGATAGGCGAACGCGAAATGATAGGCGTTATCAAAGCCGATGCATACGGCCACGGAAGCGTCAAGGTTGCCGAGGTTCTCAGAGATAACGGCTGCAAAACCTTTGCTATTGCAACACTTCAGGAGGCTATCACGCTCAGAGAAGCCGGTGCCAAGGAAGAAATCATCATGCTCGGACTCACTCCCGACATGTACGCAGATACAATCGTTGACTACGACATCACACCTGTAGTATGCTCTTCCGCAAACGCAGCCGCATTCGACGCAGCAGCCAAAGCAAAGGGTAAAACAGTACGCGGTCTGATTGCAGTGGACACAGGCATGGGCAGAATCGGCTACCTTGCCGACGAGCTCGACTTCGCAGTTGAGGACGTGAAAAAAATTGCAGCCCTCGAAAACTTCAAAATCAAGGGAATGTTCTCTCATATGTCCACCGCAGATGCTTTCGACAAAACATATTCACATCTGCAAGAGGCCAAATATAACAAATTTTACGAAACACTGACTGCGGCAGGCATCGAAATTCCGTTCAGAACGCTTGCAAACAGTGCCTCCATCATGGAGCTTCCGACAGTCTACTTTGACGCATGCCGTCCTGGAATCATACTTTACGGCTGCTATCCGTCGGACGAGGTCGATGTCAACGAGCTTTCAATCAAGCCGGTTATGTCCGTAAAGGCAAATATCGTACATCTCAAAGATGTCCCTGCGGACTTCTCCGTAGGCTACGGTCGCAAATACATATCCAAAAAACCGAGCAAAATCGCAACCATCGCACTCGGCTACGCTGACGGCTATCCTCGTCCGTATTCGCCGAATGCCAAGGTCATCGTAAACGGTGTCATCGCACCTATCGCAGGCAATATCTGCATGGATCAGTGCATGATCGATGTCACAGATGTTCCGGATGTCAAGCTCGGTGACGAGGTTATCGTAATGGGCAGCGACGGCACGAACACAATTCTTGCCGACGACATCGCCAACGCTACGGGAACAATCAACTACGAAATCACCTGTGCTTTTGGTCAAAGACTTCCAAAAGTATATGTAAAATAAACAAGAAACAAACTGAATTTGCAAAACCCTGTTCGCACCATGTGAGCAGGGTTTTTATATGTGTATTTTCTAACGCTTTCGTTCGTTTTTTTGCAAGAACATTCGACAAAATTATTGACTTTGCATACCCGTGAGAGTAGTATATAAAGTGTATGGTCTTGTTAATTTTTCAACATTTTCAAGCCATGCGGATGTTTAAACACAAGATGTAATAGTAAACTTGAAAAAGGAGGCAAAAAAGTTATGAAAACCAATGTCTCCCCTGCTACAGGGGAAAACAATTTGGTCGCTTACGTGGCTTGTGCCGGCGGAGCTGCCGGTAAGTCCAGAGCCTGTGATTTTGAATCCTGTGCTGCTTTGGTTGAAGCAGGTTTCAAACGCGGCGAATGTAAAAGCGGCTGCTGCGGCATAGGCGATTGTATCAAGGCTTGTAAGCAAAATGCCATGAAGCTTGAAAACGGCAAAATCGTCATTGATGCCGAAAAATGCGACGGCTGCGGCGACTGTGCTGCAGAAGGCGTATGTCCTCAACACTTGATTCACATGATTCCTAAGGATGCCACAAACTTCATTCCATGCTCTTCCACAGAAGAAGACGATGAGCTTGTGAGAAAAACCTGCGGTTTCGGCTGCATCGCCTGCGGAGAGTGCGAAAGAGCATGTCCGGAGGGTGCGGTACATATTGTAGATAACCACGCAGTCATCGACTATGACAAGTGCGTAGGCTGCGTTGCATGTATGGTAAAATGTAAGAAGAAGATCATCGTTGACACTCTCCACGATTTGACAGCTTTGAAATCCAATGTCGCTTTCGTGAAATGTGCAGGCGACGGCAGAACTTCAGCTAAGCTCAAGGAAATGGGCATTCAGACCTGCCAGGAAGCTGCCAAGCAGGATCTCAAGGCTCTCGGACTTTGCAGCACAGGCTGCTTGGGACAGGGTGCATGTACAGCAGTATGCCGTTACGAAGCTGTAAAGGTAGCAGACGGCGTTGCTTATGTAGATCCTGACAAGTGCGTAGGCTGCAAGGATTGTACCTTTGCATGTCCTCAGCACCTCATCACCATCGTTCCTTACAAGGGTCAGAAGATGGTTGCATGCTCGTCCGAGGACGACTGTGAAACCAAGGCTAAGGTTTGCAGCACAGGCTGTCTGTTCTGTGAGGACTGCAAATCCAACTGCCCTAACTTAGCTATCTATGCAGACGGTACTCACACGGTTATCGATCCTGAAATCTGTGAAGACTGCCATGTATGTCAATATGTATGTCCAAGAAATGTTATCAAGGAAATGGAAGTTCCGGAATACATTTTCATGCAGCGTGAAGCTCTGGGCATCAAGGAAGGAGAATAAACATGAGAAAATTAAAAACTATGGACGGAAACGCCGCTGCTGCTCATGTTGCTTATGCGTTCTCTGAGGTTGCTGCAATCTACCCGATTACACCTTCCTCACCTATGGCAGAAAACATGGACGAATGGGTTTCCCAGGACAGAACCAATATCTTTGGTGAAAAAGTAAAAATCGTAGAAATGCAGTCCGAAGCAGGTGCTGCGGGTGCGGTTCACGGTGCTATCGCAGCAGGTGCACTGACATCTACCTTCACTGCTTCTCAAGGTTTGCTTCTGATGATTCCTAATATGTATAAATTAGCCGGCGAACAGACTCCTACTGTTTTCCATGTAGCTGCTCGCTGCGTTGCAACTCATGCTCTTAACATTTTCGGCGATCACTCCGACGTTATGGGCTGCCGTCAGACAGGCTTTGCAATGCTCGCATCGAACTCCGTGCAGCAGGCTATGGACCTTGCGGCTGTTGCTCACCTCAGTGCAATCGGCGGACACCTGCCGTTCCTGCACTTCTTCGACGGTTTCAGAACTTCTCACGAACAGCAGAAGATTGAAACATGGGATTACGAAGATCTGAAAGAAATGGTTGATTGGGATGCACTCAAGGCTTTCAAGGCTAATGCACTCCACCCTAACCACCCTCATACAATGGGTTCCGCAGAACAGCCGGAAACCTTCTTCCAGCACAGAGAGGCTTGTAACGTTGTTTACAGCGAAACTCCTGATTTGGTTAACGAATACATGCAGAAAGTCAATGCTAAGATCGGTACTGACTATAAGCCGTTCAACTACTACGGTGCTCCTGACGCAACAGAAGTCATCGTTGCTATGGGTTCTGTATGTGAATGTGCAGAGGAAGTTATAGACTACCTGAACGCTAAGGGTCACAAGGTAGGTATCATCGAGGTTCACCTTTACAGACCTTGGTCGAACAAGTACCTCTTCAATGTAATGCCTAAGACTGTCAAGAAAATCGCTGTTTTGGACAGAACCAAGGAACCGGGCGGCCTCGGCGAGCCTTTATTCTTAGACATGGTTGCAGCTATCAGAGGCACCGAATTCGAAAACTGCTTTATCGCAGGCGGCAGATACGGTCTCGGCTCCAAGGATGTACAGCCGGGTGATGTGCTTGCCGTATTTGAAAACCTTTGGGCAGATGAACCTAAGAAAGAATTCACACTTTCCATCTTCGACGATGTTACAAATCTTTCAATTCAGGGCTCCGAAAATCCTGATGTTGCTCCTAAGGGCACAAAGGCTTGTAAATTCTGGGGTCTTGGTGCTGACGGTACCGTTGGTGCAAACAAGAACTCCGTTAAGATCATCGGCGACCACACTGACAAGAAAGCTCAGGCTTACTTCCAGTATGACTCCAAAAAATCCGGCGGCGTAACGATTTCTCACTTGAGATTCGGCGACGAGCCTATCAAGTCCACCTACTACATCAAGCAGGCAGACTTCGTAGCTTGCCACAACTCCGCTTACCTTTACAAATATGAAATGGTTCAGGACGTAAAACCGGGCGGCTTCTTCCTGCTTAACTGCGTATGGGACGATGCCGAGCTCGAAGAAAAGCTTCCGGGTCAGGTTAAGAGATACATCGCTCAGAACGATGTACAGTTCTACACCTGCGACGCAGTTTCCCTCGCTAAGGAAATCGGTTTGGGTGCAAGAAGAACCAACTCCATTTTGCAGGCTGCATTCTTCAAGCTGGCTGACATCATTCCTATCGATGAGGCTGTCGGCTACATGAAGGACGCTATCAAAAAGACCTACGGCAGAAAGGGTCAGAACATCGTTGACATGAACTGTGCCGCTGTAGATGCAGGTATCACTCACATTCACAAGGTTGAAGTTCCTGAAAGCTGGAAAACGGCTGAGGACGATGCTCCTGCTGCTGCTTTGGTAGGACGTGATCAGCTCCACACCGAGTTCCTCAACGATATCCTCGTTCCTACAGGAAATCTCACTGCTGACAATGTTCCTGTATCCAAGTTCTTAACTACAGCTAACGGCATGATGCCTGCCGGCACCGCTGCTTTCGAAAAGCGTGGTATCGCAGCAGATCTTCCGCACTGGAACATGAAGAACTGTATGCAGTGTAACTGGTGTTCATATGTTTGTCCTCACGGCGTAGTAAGACCGTTCGTGCTTACAGCAGACGAGGCAGAGGGTGTTTCCGATACCGCTGCTATGAAGGGTGCTAAGGAATACAAGTTCACTCTTGGCTTCTCCCTCATGGATTGTACCGGCTGCGGCTCCTGTGCTGAGGTTTGCCCTGCAAGAAACAAGGCTATCACAATGGCACCGGCAGAAGACGAATTCATGCATGCACAGCAGGTTAAATTCGACCACTTATATAAAGATATCGACGAAAAAGAAGTTCCGTTTAAGGACGACACAGTTAAGGGTTCCCAGTTCAAGACTCCGCTCATGGAATTCTCGGGTGCTTGTCCGGGCTGCGGCGAATCTCCGTATGCTAAGCTCATAACTCAGCTCTTCGGTGACAGAATGTTTATCGCCAACGCTACAGGCTGCTCCTCCATTTGGGGTGCATCCGCTCCTTCCACTCCTTACACAGTAAATAAGGAAGGCAAGGGTCCTGCTTGGGCTAACTCCCTGTTCGAGGACAACGCAGAATTCGGTTTCGGTATGGCAACGTCCATGAACGCAAGAAGAAACGAGCTTAAGTCCGCAGCAGAAAGACTGTACGATGTAATCGGCGTTCCTGCTAAGGCTTGGGTTGCTTCTATGAACGACGCTAAACAGGCTGAGGTTACAGGCAACATTCTCCTTGCAGAGGCAGAAAAGCTTGCAGACACCAACGAAGACGCTAAGTATGTAGTAGAAAACAAAGATATGCTGATTAAGCCGTCAATGTGGATCTTCGGCGGTGACGGTTGGGCTTACGACATCGGTTACGGCGGCGTTGACCACGTACTTGCTTCCGGTGAAAATGTAAACATCATGGTATTCGATACCGAGGTTTACTCCAACACAGGCGGTCAGTCCTCCAAGTCAACTCCTATCGGTGCTGTTGCTAAATTCGCAGCCTCCGGTAAGGGCGTAAAGAAGAAAGACCTCGCTCAGATCGCTATGGCTTACGGTTATGTATATGTAGCTCAGATCGCTATGGGTGCTAACCCTGAACAGACTCTGAAGGCTCTCCGTGAGGCAGAAGCTTACGACGGTCCTTCCCTTATCATCGCATATGCTCCTTGTATCAACCACGGTATCAAAGCCGGCATGAACAAGTCGATGCTCGAAATGAAGAAAGCAGTACGCTCCGGCTACTGGAATCTGTTAAGATACAACCCTGCTCTGGCAGCAGAAGGCAAGAACCCGTTGTCCGTTGACAGTGCGGCTCCTACCGAAAGCTATCAGGACTTCATCAAGGGTGAGGTTCGTTACAACTCCCTTGAGCTGAAGTTCCCTGAAAGAGCTGAAAACCTCTTCGAGAAGGGTGAAGAAATGGCTCTCGACAGATACAAGACTCTCAAGCATCGTCAGGACAGCTTTGAGAAATAGAAAGGAGGATGATTTGCATGAAAAGGTTTGAAGTAACATATAAAAGAAGACTTAACGACAACATGGTATGGCTTAAAATCTATGCACCGCTTGTTGCTCGTAAAGCTCGGCCGGGTCAGTTCATCATTCTTCGTACTGATGAATTAGGTGAAAGAATTCCTCTCACCATGGCAGGTCACAATGAAAAAGACGGAACCATCGATTTGATTTATGCCGCAGTTGGCAGAACCACGATGCTCATGGATCAGCTCGAAGTAGGCGACTGCTTTGCTGACATCGTAGGCCCTCTCGGCAAGCCGACACACATGGACGGACTCAAAAGAGTCTGCGTAGTCGGCGGCGGTACAGGTAACGCTCTTGCATATCCGCTTGCTTGCGGTATGCACGACTACGGCGTTGAAACCGTTATGATCGAAGGTTTTAAGAATAAAGATTTGGTAATCCTTGAGGACGAATTCCGTGCAGGCGTTGACAAGCTTTATGTAATGACCGACGACGGAAGCTACGGCGAAAAGGGCTTCACGACAGCTAAGCTCGAGGAGCTTATCCAAGCAGGCGAGAAATTCGATGAAGTCATCGCAGTAGGCCCTCCTATGATGATGAAGTTCACTTGCCAAATCGCTGAAAAGTACGGTATTCCTTCTGTTGCATCTCTGACTGCATACATGATCGACGGTACAGGAATGTGCGGCGGCTGCAGATGCAGAATCGGCGGCGAGGATAAATTCGTATGTGTAGACGGCCCTGAATTTGACGGTTCTCTGGTAGACTGGGACGACCTCATCAAGAGATCGAACTACTATAAGGAGCAGGAGGCTGAAGACAGAGCTCATGTCTGCAGACTGACAGGAGGTGTTCGTTACCATGATTAATTTAGTGAATAAACAAAACGCTATGCCTGAACAGGCTCCTGATGTAAGAAACAAAAACTTCTTGGAAGTATGTACAGGTTATACTGAAGATATGGCAATCAGAGAGGCTATGCGTTGTCTGAGATGCCGCAAAAAACCTTGTGTTTCCGGTTGTCCGGTAAACATCAAGATTCCTGATTTCATCGCTAAGGTGGCAGAAGGTGACTTCGAAGCCGCTTATGAAATCATTTCCGAGGACAGCTCGCTTCCTGCAATCTGCGGTCGTGTTTGCCCTCAGGAAAACCAGTGCCAGGGTCAGTGCGTTCAGTGTGCGAAGGGCGAATCCGTTGCTATCGGTCGTCTTGAAAGATTCGTAGCTGACTGGCATGCTGCAAACTTCGGTGACGAAGAAATCACTCCTGTAGAAGGAAACGGTCATAAGGTTGCTATCATCGGTGCAGGTCCTGCAGGTCTTGCATGTGCGGGCGATCTTATCAACAAGGGTTATGAGGTTACTGTTTATGAAGCTCTGCACAAAACAGGCGGCGTACTCGTTTACGGTATCCCTCAGTTCAGACTTCCTAAGGAAATCGTTGCCGCAGAGGTTGCAAAGCTCGAAGCTAAGGGCGTTAAGTTCGTAACCGACGCTGTTGTCGGTCGTGCTATCACCGTTGATGAGCTGATGAAGGAAGAAGGCTACGAATCCGTATTTATCGGTACAGGTGCAGGACTTCCGTCATTCATGCATATTCCGGGCGAAAACCTCATCGGTGTATGCTCAGCTAACGAATACCTGACTCGTATCAATCTGATGAAAGCTTATTTGCCTGAATATGATACTCCTATCATGCACGCAGACAAAATTGCCATCGTCGGCGGCGGCAATGTAGCTATGGACGCTGCTCGTTGTGCTAAGAGAATGGGTGCAAGCGAAGTATATATCATCTACCGTCGTAGTATGGAAGAGCTTCCTGCAAGAGCAGAAGAGGTTCACCACGCTATGGAAGAGGGTATCATCTTCAAACTCCTCAACAACCCTGTTGAGATTCTCGGCGACGAAAACGGCAATGTAAGAGCTATCGAATGTGTTGAAATGGAGCTCGGCGAACCTGATGCATCGGGCAGAAGAAAACCTATCGTTAAAGAGGGTTCCAACTTCGAAATTCCTGTAGATATGGTAATCATGTCCATCGGTACCAAGCTGAACACTCTCATTCTCGACACGACCGAAAATCTTGAAGCTAACAAGAAGGGCGGTATCGGAACCGACGATGCAGCTGCTACCAACCGTGAAGGCATCTTCGCAGGCGGCGACGCTGTAACAGGTGCGGCAACCGTAATCAAAGCTATGGGAGCAGGAAAAACCGCTGCCGCAAGCATTGATGAATACCTGTCGAACAAATAGCAAATAGTACAGTTTGCGGTCGCACCGCTCCCTAACTATCTAAGCCGAGCGGAGCGACTGTGCGAAAGGGCGGCAATCAAATCCGCTACGCGGATTTGAACGCCGCCCCAATAAGAATTTCAAGTTTACTCAAAAGCCCATACAGCATATGCCGTATGGGCTTTTGTTCATAATTCTAAACACTTATAACTTGCCTGTCATCACCTGCTGTGAGCTCTATCTGCTTTATCTCAATCGAGGACTTTACCGCAAAAAGCTTCCAGCAGAATGGTTCGATATCAAATAAGTATTCCGCATCGCTATGGCAGTTCATAATAAGATTATTGTTTTCTATTATAATGCTTATGTCTGCATCCTTTTTGCTGCTCTTATCACAATAATAAATCCAATACGCATCTTCTGTCTTATGAACCATAAGACCCTCTTTTTCTTTCCATTCCTTAGTATATATTTGCCTAAGCTCTTCTTTAACTTCGTCCGAAACCTTGAAATCTCCGAGCACTTCAGCTTTTACCGATGTATCGACATCGCCTTCTTCCTCAATTCCCTCGGTAATCAGATCATGCAAGATATATCTGCAGTCCCATCTTGGCACGACGCCGCCGTTTATACCGTACATATTTCTGACATCTTTAGATGGGTCTACATCAGCAGAAGCGTTTGAAAAATCATCGTAAAAAAGAATATCATATGTTTTGTCATCATATCCTATGATTTTCTCTACGGTGACCGGTGACGAAATCTTCTGCAAACACCATACTCCCTCGCTGAAATAATCAACAACCGCAGCTTGATAGTCCACAGGTTTTATGAAGTAGCCGACACCGTATTCCTCCAAGCCCTCCGCCCAGTTCGCTTCCGGGGAAGCTTCGCTTTCAGGTGCACAAGCTGAGAACATTGTCGCAAACAATGCAAAACATAAAAGTAAAATCGCTGTACATTTATTTGTTTTTCTCATGATTGATTCTCCTTAATTTAAGACATTATTTCATTTGTACATATTCCATATTCTCAGCTATTGCAATCACATCAGCTTCGGGAATATCCGAGTCAAATGTAAACTCCAAAATCATATTTTCCGTAGGATAGACTATCATCTTCTGACTTTCAAAGGAGATTAGCTTTCCTACCGAAGTATTGATACGAATATCCGACATCTGCGAATGTTTCGTATCATAGGACAGTACCGTTCCCGCCGCATATTCCGTAATCAACAATTCCTTTTGACCGTTGTTTATCAATATACACTTTTGCGGACTTTCTTCGGCGGCGGTAATCTTATATCCATCCGGCATCTGCGACGGATACCAGTAGTCCTCCCATTCTCTCAATATATCTTGTTCTATTTGCTTGTGGAATGTAATCGAATTGTTTTCTTCATTTTCAAATATTTGAAATGCAAACTGCCTGTATCCCTCTGATGTTCCTATTGCGACTGCGTTCACAGAAACAAACACGAGCAGAAAAACCGCAGCCTTTTTCAACATTCGCAGGTTCATGCTTTTCTTTTTCACTGCGGCATATTTCTTGTCATAAAAGCTTGCGGTTTCTGTAAGCTTTGCATCGAGCGTCGGTGCAAAGCTCTTGCCGATTTCACTCAGCTCTGCATATTCTTTTTCAAATTCGTCATCTATCTTTTCTGCGAGATCGCCCATAAATCTGTTATCCATCGTTTTCACCTCCTTATCTCTCCTCGTCCATTGTTCTCTTTAATTCTCTGCGTAGCTTTTCGTTGATTCTGCTGAGCTTCATGCGAACAAGTGACGGTGAGATTTCCGTCACTGCCGCAATTTCTTTGCTGTTTAGCTTCTCGGTGTAAATAGCTGTAACGCTTTGACATATTTCTTTCTTCATCTCTTCCTCCACTATGAAAAAAGTTTAACATACCAAGCCCCCTGCTGACAATAAGCTTTATCAATCTCAACTTTCCCTTCTATATATAAAGACGAAGAAAGCTGCCAAGTGCAACAAAAAATTTTCAGCATAATAAAAAAACTTTTCAAAAGCCCACACAGCACATGCCGTATGGGCTTTTATTTCATAATTCCAAGCTA
>CAZLTX010000014.1:0-14852 GCA_964562555.1 uncultured Oscillospiraceae bacterium | reverse complement strand
TTCTTAGCATGAAAAATGCCGAAATTTGTTGAAAAACAACATAATTTCGGCTTTTTTTACAATATATCCGCTTTATGCTAATACTTAAGGCAGCCTATCGGAACTACAAACACTCCGTCCTTCCGCCTATACGCAACTTCATTTCCCGTCAAAATCATCAAAAAGGTAGGCGGGTTCATCTTTTGTACATCTATCTTTCTGCTCAAAGTCAGAAGATGTTCTGCCGCTTCTTCGATTTCTCTGTCACCCAGTTTGATTTCAACTGCCGCCCATCTTCCATCATTTAATACCAAGACCGCATCTGCCTCAAGACCACTGCTGTCACGATAATGAAATACCTGTCCATCTATTGCTTCGGTATATATGCGAAGATCTCTGTCGCACAAAGATTCAAACAAAAATCCAAAATAGTTGAAATCTTCTAAAATTTGCTCCGGCGAAAGTCTCATAACAGCAGTTGCTATTGACGGATCTGTAAATTGTCGCTTTGGTGATGTGCGAATTGCAGTCTTTGATCGCAATGCAGGGTTCCATGCCTGCAAATTTTCTGTTACATATATCCGGTTTAATGCATTCAAATACCCGCTGATAGTCTTCTCGGAGATAACTCCGTCAGCATCACCCATAGCTATATCGTCTTTAATGGTTTTGAGTGTAGCCATTGTAGAAATATTTCTTGCCAGAGAACGCAGCAGAGCTCTGACACGTATAGGATTTTTTTCTATATTATCTACTCTTGATACATCTGCGTTTATAATCGCCTCAACATAGTCAATCGAATGCCGCAACGCATTTCCCTTTTCATCGGTAACCGATGCCGGCCATCCGCCTCTGACGATTAGTTCTGCTATTTTCTCAATTTCCAAATCAGAAAACGCCTCTATATCCGTTTCTCCGTCAAACAGTGCTGACAACGAAACCGTCCCGTTTGACTCTCCCGACTCATAGAGGCTCATAGTCCTCATAAGCAGTCTTGATATTCTTCCGGTGCCTGTGTGAAATACCGCATTATCTGAAGGAACTGCTGAACCCGTCAAAATAAACTGACCTACCTCTCCTCGTTGGTCAACTGCAAATCGCACCGCATCCCACAGCACAGGTGCCATCTGCCATTCATCAATCAATCTCGGAACTTCGCCTTTTAGCAAAAGAGAAGGCTTGGTGTCTGCAGCTTTAAGATATGAATTTGTTTTGTCCGGATCCTGCATATAAAGTTTACTCTTGGATATTTCAGTCGCAGTACGAGTTTTACCGCACCATTTCGGACCCTCTATCAGAACAGCTCCGCTCGTTTCAAGTCTTTTCTGCAAAATTTCGTCTGCAATTCGCTTCATATATTCTCTGCTCATATACTCACCTCATCTTTGTCCATATATAATATTATATGCACAACTTCCGAAAATATCAAGCACTTACTTCCGAAAATATTATCTTTTCGCTTCCTAAAATATAACTAAATTTCTTCCTATTTTGTTGCGGTTTAGCTCCCGATTTTGTTACAGCATAAATTTATCAAATCATACTTGTAAATTTTGTCCCTTCTATTTTCCTACCGCCACTTTGCCGTCAGCTGTGACTCCGATGACCTTTTCCTCTGCCTGTCTGCGTGATTTTACATATTCAAGCACCTCGGCAGTCAAGATTTCTCCCGGACATGCAATAGGCACTCCCGGCGGGTACGGTATTATCGAAGAGGCACATACACGCCCTGCGGCCTCATCTATAGGAACATAAAGCTTTTCCTTCGGCATTTCCGTAATGCACAGCTTTTCGGTCAACGCCTGCGGCTGTGCCATCTTATGCACGGCACCGAGCTTATGAGCTGCGGCGATTTCCCGCAAAGCCTCCAAAAGCTTTTCGAAATCACATCGTCTGTTGCCGATGCCGCTCATGCACATGACGATATTTCCGGTCACAAGCTCTATGAAAATGCCCTTTTCCATCAGCAGCTCTTCAAGCTCGTTTCCGTTCACACCGTATGCCGACATATCTATATTCAGCTTGGTACGGTCGAGGCTTTCCGTTTCCATAATCACAAGCCCCTCTATCTTTTTCGCCTCTTCATAGAAAAAGCTCAGATTTTCCGCCCAGTTTCTCATCAGCTCCGCACCCTTATCCAGCAAAAGCTCCGCATTTATATCCAGCGTAGCCATCATCGGGTACGACGGGCTTGAGCTTTCTATCATCTGCAGTCTGTCCTCAAGCAAATTCAGCTCGACACGTTCGGTGCAGACATTCAAGAGTGCACTCTGCGTCCACGATGCCAGCGTCTTGTGAATGCTGTTTATAACCATGTCCGCACCCTGCTCCTCTGCCGACTGCGGGAAGCCCTCTATTCCGAAGCCGCCGAAAAATTTCAGATGTGCTCCGTGTGCCTGATCCACTATCAGCAGCTTGCCTCGGCTGTGAACCTCCTCGGCTATCGCACATATATCGCTGCAAATCCCATAGTAATTAGGCGATGGGACTATCACCGCCTCAGCCTCGGGATTTTCGTCAAGGCAGCGAGCGATTTCCTCCGCTTTCACCTCTCCGAGCACTCCGTACTTTTCCATGGTTTCCGGGTACGCATATACCGGCTTTATATCGCCTAAAGACAATGCATTAAAAATCGACTTGTGGCAATTTCTAGCCATAACAAGGCTTCCGCCCCTGCTCACGCTTGCCAAAATCGCAGAAATCAGCCCGCCGGAGCTTCCGTTTACCAAAAGATACGACTTTTTGACGCCGTAAAGCCGTCTGTATTTTTCCACCGTTTCGGCTATAATGCCTTCAGTCTGAAACAGATTGTCCGCACCCGGTATTTCCGTAATGTCGCAGTCCATGACCGCATCTAAAAATTCTCCGTAACCGTTTTCACGGTAAATCCGTGAGCCCTTATGTCCCGGCATATGAAATGACACCGGTTCTCCCGCCGCATGCTCGAGCAGGAACTTTTCAACTCCGCTTTTCAAAACTCTATCGCCTTCCTATCAATTCTCTTATATATTTTTCTTGTGCTTTTATACTTTTCTTGTATTTCTCGATATCTATACCTTTTATTTTTTATTTTCTGTCATTGTCGATACGCAGCTTGCTCAATGCGTTCCAGTCCGGACCCTCTGCATTTTTCTTTGCCAAATCCGCAAGTGCCGCCGGTATGTCGATGTGCTGCGGACAGACCTGACTGCACGCACCGCAGCCTATGCACGCTGACGGTCTTTTATCCTCCGGCAAGGAGCCGATAACCATGTTGCTGTTCAGCGATGCACTGAATTTTGAGTCATTGTAGAGGCTCAGAAGCTGAGGTATATCGAGCTGCATCGGGCAGCCGTCACAGCAATATCTGCAAGCCGTACAAGGTACCATATCCAGCATCTTTGCCGCAGTTTCCTCAAGCAAACGGTTTTCTTCCGCATTGAGAGGCTCGAAAGCACAGTAGGTTTTCAGATTGTCCTCAGCCTGCTCCGAGGTCGTCATTCCGCTGAGCACTACCGATACATTAGGCAGTCCTCCCACGAATCTGAAAGCCCACGAAGCGATTGAATCCTGCGGACGAAGAGCCTTCATCTTTTCCTCGCTGTCCTCGTCAAGCTCAGCCAATCTGCCGCCTCTGCACGGCTCCATAACGATAATCGGAAGACCCAGCTCCGTTATCATTTCGTACTTTTCCTTAGCCTGCTGCAAGGTCCAATCCAAATAGTTTATCTGTAACTGCACGAATTCTATATCCTTGCCGTATTCGCTCATGTATTTTTCAATCATCGCAAGCTGACCGTGAGTTGAAAGTCCCAGATGACGAATTCTGCCTTTTGCTTTTTGCTCCAGCAGATAATCCGTAACTCTGAGCTGCTTGTCCGTATATGTCGCAAGACTGCTCTCCATCACGTTATGCAGCAGGTAAAAATCAAAATAATCCGTCCTGCATCTCTTTATCTGTCGCTCAAATGCCTCGATAGGATCATAATTCGGATTTATCAGATGTCCCGGTGTTTTGGTCGCCAAATAAAAGCTCTCTCTCGGATACTTCGCAAGTGCTTCGCCCAAAAACTCCTCAGACTCTCCCTGATGATACACATAAGCCGTATCAAAATAGTTCACACCGGTCTTATACAGCCTGTCCACTATTTCAGCAGCCTTTTCTCTGTCAACCGTACCGTTTTCCGCAGTCGGAAGCCGCATTGCTCCAAAGCCGAGCAATGAAACCTCTTCACCGCACAAAATTCTTTTTTCCATACTCATATTTCTCATCTCCCCGCTACGATAATTTATCCATCAGCTCATCGTCCACCAAGCCGTCCGCACGCATGAGATTTTGCATAGCCGCTATGTCTGCGGATATGTCGATGCTCTCGGAAAGGAAAAGCTTGTCGAGCTGTTTTTCGAAAGCGTTCACCATCGTATCCATGGTTTCTTCTATCTGAGCCTTTGCCTCAGATATGTTCTCGCCCTCTATTCCCTGTGCGTCCATCTTTTCGTAACGATGCAAAAGCTTAAGCGATGTCGGCAGATAATAGTTCATGAATTTTTTCATGCTGCCGAGCTTTTCCGGGTGTTCCTTTGCCAGCTTGAAAATTTTAGCTGTCAAGTCCTCAAGTCTGCTGATTTTAGCCGACATTTCCTCGCCCGGTATGCGGTCGTTGATTTCTCTGAGCTCCTTAAGAACCTTTTCATATTCGTCAAGGTTTTCCGCTGCCATCCTTGCCGCACGCTCCGCTGCCTCCTGCTCTGCTCTTGCTTTCTTCGACATAGGTGCTTCCCCACGGATAACCAGGCAGTCCGAACGCATGTCAAGATATGCAGCCTTTCCGAACATTCCGTAATCTATACAACGCTGCAAAAGCTTTTCGGTCTTGCCTCTCGATGCCGGCAGTGCCTCTGCCACCTCGTCAATCAATATGTAATCGACCTTTCCCACGATTGCGACGATTCTTTCTCTGTTTCGCTTAGATTTACGCATTCCTGCCGAAACGAGCAGCATCACAAAACCCGAAATCAGCCATAAGGCATCACGTATTACCTCTTCAAGTCCGTAGCTTATGCCCGAGCCATCCTGAATACACCATACCAGATACTGAATCGAATCGGGCAGCGATGTAACCGCTGTCAGCAGTGCGATTATTCCGAAAACAAGCCAAAGCTTGTCCGTATTTATCTTCTTCTTTATATTGCCGTTGCTTTTTACCGTCTTTGCTCTCGGTGCTGCCGCATTATCTCGGTATTCCCCGTACTGCCCGCAGCTCTGAGCTTGACTGTTCTGCCGCTCACGCTGCTCGAATTCCGTACCGCAGTCAGCATACGGCGATGAATATGTCGTCGTCTTATCCTCGCAAAACCTTGCTATCAAAAGTGCCATGCCAAGCACACCGTTGAAAATAAAGCCCACGACTATCAGCCATGTAGGAATATGATAGCTGCCGTTTGCGTTATAAAATTGGTCTGTGAATTTTCTGTTTCCGTTTTGATTCATCTTTTTCCCCTTTTTTCGACTTTTATAGTGACAGTATACCACTCCGATATTGAAAATGCAATCTTCACAATTCAATTAGCCGCATAAAATAAAGGAACTCGCCGTTTCCCGACGAGTCCCGAATATCCTTTATGCGTTATTCATCAAAGCTGCTGCTGTTTGCGGTATCGAAGATATCCGTTACAGCCGTTTCCGGTTCTGCCGTCAGCTTGGAAACGATGATCGCTGCCGCCATCGAGCAGATAAAGCCCGGAACTATCTCGTAAATTCCCGTAGATGCCGATAAAAACGCAAGCCACAGTCCGTCAACAACGGCTCCCGTAACAACGCCGGCTACCGCACCCGCATAGTTGAATCTTCTCCAAAACAGCGAAAGAAGTATCGTAGGTCCGAAAGCCGCTCCGAAACAGCCCCATGCGTTCTCAACAAGATTCATGATTGCCTGAGCACCCGAGCCTTTAGATGTAGCCATCATAAATGCGATCAATGCCACGATGACAACAACCGCTCTGCCTACCCACAGCACCTCTTTGTCGGATGCCTCTTTACGGATAAGCGGCTTGTAAATATCCGACGTAAACGAGCTCGATGCAACCAAAAGCTGTGAATCCGCCGTGGAAACACAGGCTGCCATGATTGCGGCAAGCAGCAAGCCGGAAGCCAACGGGAAGAAGAATTTACGTGCCATAGCCATGAACACGGTTTTCTGCAAGCCTTGCGAAAGCAACTCTTCACCCACAAATATTCTTCCGAAATATGCAACCAGGCATGCCGAGCCGAGTGCCAGCACTACCCAAACGATTGCAACTATAGCCGATTTTTTAATCATCGACGGTTTCTCTATCGACATAAATCTTACTATTATATGCGGCATTCCGAAATAGCCCAGACCCCAGCCGAGTCCGCTGACGATTTCTTTCCAGCCTGCCGAGAAAAGTCCCGAACCGAAGTCACAATTCACAAGTTCTCCCGTGGTATCGGTATACTGATATACCGTATGTATTGCTGTCGTGTCTATCTCCTGCGTCAGAACCACTACAATCGGAACCGCCAAAAGTGCGACAAGCATCAAAATTCCCTGGAAAAAGTCTGTCCAGCATACAGCCTTAAAACCACCCAGGAAGGTATAGCCGATGATGATTAGTGCACAGAGTATCATGCCTATTTCCTCGGAAACATTCGGGAAAATCATCTGAAATACCGACGCACCCGCAACGAACGCCGATGCCACATACACCGTAAAGCATACGAGGAAAATTATCGCACATATTACCTGCAAGGTATTTGATTTCGTTGCAAAACGATTTGACAGATACTGAGGTACCGTAATCGCATCGCCTGCCGCCTTGGAAAACTTACGCAGTCTTTTCGCACAAAATATCCAGTTTGCCGCAGTTCCGAGTGCCAGCCCTATGCCTATCCACATCTGCCCGAAGCCAAAGGCCATGATCGAGCCCGGAAGTCCCATCAAAAGCCAAGCCGACATGTCGGATGCCTGAGCCGACATCGCCGTTACCCACGGTCCCATAGAACGACCGCCGAGGAAATAGTCCTCTTGATTTCGATTGCCTCCGTTAAAGAAGAACAACATCGCTATAAAAAACAATATTATGAAGTAGCCTAAAAAAGCTATCATTTCCGCATTAAACATTGCTGTATCCGTCCTCTCATTCTGTATTTGTATAATATTCTAATATTCAAGCTATATTCCAAGCCCCGTGCTGATATTTCTCATGAAATCCTGCACATTCGTCACTATGCCCTTTGCCGAAAGGCTGCCCCTGTCACCGAGCTTATTTGCTGCGAATTCAGAGGTGTCCACCATGTAAAAATGCACCGGACGAATGGTTCCGTCATCAAGCACCCTGTATGTAGGTGTCATGTTTCCGGTCGCTATCGTGTGAAGCACGGTTGCCATTCCGATTACAGTCGTCGCCTTGCGTACATGCGAACGAATTGTGTCCTGTCCCTCGTAGGTGTGCTCGTAAACCTCAGGCAGCGGACCGTCATCACGAATGGAGCCGTTCAAAACGAAAGGTACATTATGCTTTACGCAATTATATATAATTCCGCTGTCTATGCTCTCACCCTCGATGAAAGCCGGAATCGAGCCGTATGTGTTGATTGCGTTGATAGCGTCCAAGTGATTGTAATGACCCATAAAATGCAGCTTTTGGTTCACAATGTCACAGCCGAGTGCCGTTCCCAAATATCCGCCCTCGAGGTCATGCGTCGCAAGTGCATTGCCTGCCAAAAGTGCCTGGCAGTAGCCCTGTGCTATAAGCTCGCCCATAACCCGTCTTGCCTCAACATCGAAGCTGCATGCCGGACCGAGTACCCAAACCACATATCCGTTATGCTCTTTTTCGTATTTCAGCAGCTCTATCAGATCCTTGTAATCCTGCGTGAACGAGGTTTCTCTGCTTCGTGACTGACGAAAAGCAAAGGTATTCTTGCTGTCCTCTTCGCCCTCTCTGAGCCAGCAATTGTCATGTACATAAATTCCCTCGCTCGCATCTTCGGTTCTGCCGATAACCACCAGGTCATCCGCCTTGATGTTGCGGAACTCCACAACTCTGATCTTTTCACCGTCCCAAATAGGAACTGCGTCCATACGGCTGTCCTCCGCAAGATACCACTTTCCGTCTATTTTGAAATATTCGGGGAAAATCGAGGTTGCATGAAAACCCTTCGGTGCTGCCTTTGCACACGGTGCCTTGACGAGCACTGCGTTCGGTGCGTTTACAAATCTCTCCTCGCTGAAATCCGGATGAATATATTTTGCCAATTTAAAGCTCATTTCTGTCACTCCCATATCCTATTTTTTATTTCAAGCCTTCATCATTCATATATGACTTAGCCGTCTTTACCTTCGACCTTGCTATCATACCACAAAAAAAAACAGAACGAAACACAGAATTAAGTCTGTATATTATTCTATATTTTACGAGGCTTTCTAGAAAAAACTTCTTGAATTTTCAACATATTTAAGCTATACTCTATTCTATACAGAAAAACATACTAAAAATAAAATATAAATTTTTTTATAATTTCAGAGGGTAAATATTCATGAAAAAGAAAAATTCCAAAAACACAAAGGGCAAAATCGTTTCCGCAGCATGGCAGCTTTTTTACGAGCAGGGCTACGACAATACCACCGTGGAGGAAATAGTAGAAGCCTCCGGGACCTCCAGAGGCTCGTTTTATCACTATTTTGACGGCAAGGACGCACTGCTCTCCTCGCTTTCCTACCTGTTCGACGAAAAATACGACGAGCTTATCGAAAGCATGAATCCCGAGCTTTCCCCTATGGAAAAGCTGATTTTGATGAACCAAGAGCTCTTCCTCATGATTGACAACACCGTTTCGGTAGATCTGCTGTGCCAGCTTTTCGCAACTCAGCTCATCACAAGCGGAGAAAAGCATATGCTCAGCCCCAACAGAACCTACTACAAGCTGCTCCGCCAGGTTATAACCGAGGGAAAACAGGCAGGCGTGTTCAAAGACGAGTTCACCGTCAACGACATCGCCAAAGCCTATGCCATGTTCGAGCGTGGCCTCATGTACGACTGGTGCATCAGCAGCGGCACCTACTCCCTGTGCCAATACTCCCAAAGCGTCCTGCCGCTGTTTATGTCAAGCTTTTGCAAATAGCAAGCGAAAACCCATGAGCTGTATGACTCATGGGTTTTGATTTTTTATTTAGTAATAACCTCTGCACCGCCCATATATTTCTTGAGTGCCTCAGGTATCTTTACGCTGCCGTCTGCTTGCTGGTAGTTTTCGAGTACAGCTGCCGTGGTACGGCCGATTGCAAGGCCGGAGCCGTTAAGTGTATGCAGGAATTCTGCCTTGCCGCCTTCTCTTCTGAATCTGATGTTAGCACGTCTTGCCTGGTAGTCAAGGAAGTTGGAGCAGGAAGAAATTTCAACATATCTTCCGTAGGACGGCATCCAAACCTCGATGTCGTATGTGCATGCCGAGGAGAATCCGAGGTCACCGGTCGAAAGTCTTACAACTCTGTACGGAATGTCCAAAATCTGAAGTACTGCCTCAGCATCTGCTGTCAATGACTCCAGCTCGTCCCATGAATCCTCAGGCTTACAGAACTTAACGAGCTCAACTTTGTTGAACTGGTGCTGTCTGATCAAGCCTCTTGTGTCACGACCTGCCGAGCCCGCCTCTGCTCTGAAGCAAGGAGTGTAAGCAGTGTAGTGAATAGGAAGCTGCTCTTCAGGAACGATTTCCTGTGCCAGCAGGTTTGTAACAGGAACCTCAGCAGTAGGAATCAGGAAGAAGTCCTTCTGCGGTACATAGAACATGTCCTCTTCAAACTTAGGAAGCTGACCCGTACCTGTCATCGCTGCACGGTTAACCATGAACGGCGGCAAAATCTCTGTGTAATCCTGATCTATAGTGTGCAGGTCGAGCATGAAGCACATGATAGCTCTTTCGAGTCTTGCACCGAGTCCCTTATATACTGTAAATCTTGTACCGGAAATTTTTGCTGCTCTCTCCCAGTCAAGAATGTCAAGATCCACACCTAAATCCCAGTGAGCCTTAGGTTCGAAATCAAACTTGGTCGGCTCCTTGAACTTTCTGATTTCAACATTTGCACTGTCATCCTCTCCCACCTGAACAAAGTCTGCAGGTACATTAGGAATGTTCAGCAATGCGTCCTTGAGCTCAGCGTCAAGCTGAGATACCTCTGCGTCTAAAACCTTTATCTTTTCGGAGAGCTCTTTCATCTCCGCCATGATTGCGGTCGTGTCCTCTCCTGCTTTCTTCATCTTAGGTATTTCCTTGGAAACAGTGTTCTGCTTGTTTTTCATGGTTTCAACTTCAGCTAAAACCGCACGTCTTTTTTCGTCGAGTGCAGGAATTTTTTCGATACCGAAGCTGCCCTTGGTTCTTCTTTCAACACCGGCTTTCATGCCTTCGTAATCTTCTCTGATTTTCTTAATGTCTAACATTTTTCTTCTCCTTTTATATGTTGATTAAAACAGGTTTCGTTTATAGGTCAAATAAAGTTTTCTGAGCTGCTCTATCTTCTGTGAAAGCTCCACTTGAAGCTCCGATGCCAAATCGTAATCGTCACGGTCGAGTGCTTCTCTTGCACGTGTCAAAAGCGATTTGTCGTGCAGCGAATCCTTGGCTATGTAGTGACGCAGACGATCTATCTGTGCCCAGTTTTCGAGGTCGTAATCCGTAGCATCGTCGCCGTGCCGCTTGACACACTCCCTCACATAGCTCATGTGGTTCGGTATGATTCTGTCATGCAGCTCGGTCTTCCACTGACTGAGTATCGACTGCTGATACGATTCCAATGAAATCGGGGAAATAACTCCGTTCCCCATTATAGCTGCTGCTTTGTCCGGATTTTCGGTGATTCCCTTGAGATTTTCCCATACTGTCTGCGGTGCTTTGCCGAAGAGTGAAGCTCGTTCCTCCTCAGTAAAGTCCTCAAATACATCGCATTCGCTGCGGTACTCACGCTCAGTTTCAAGATAGAAGTCCTCGCTGCCCTGTTTCTTTGACAGTGATGCTTCCAGCTCCTTCGTAGACTTTTCGTTTTCGAGAGCCGCCTTGATACCGTCAAGCATAGCCATGTACGATACCGCAAGCACCAAATAAGTATTGCTCTTAGGGTTAGGAGCTCTCAGCTCGAATCTCGTAGCCATCGGATTTTGTGCGTTTCTGATAAGTCCTATCAGAATAGTTCTGTTTCTGGACGGATCCGCAGGATTGTGACCCAGCGAGGTTACTGTACAAACAGGAGCCTCGTAGCCCGGTTTCAATCTGTTAAGCGAATCGTTTGTTGCACTGACGAAAGGATTTATCGCCTCATAGTTTTTCAAAATGCCCATCAGAGAGCCGAAGCCGATCGGGGTCATGAATTCCTCGTTCATCTTGACAGGTGAGAAAAGATTCGTCATCTTGCCGTTTTTCAGCTTTGCACATACTCCGATATGCGTATGCTCACCGTTTCCGGCAACGCCCACTATAGGCTTTGCCATGAAATTCGTGGAAAGCCCGAACTGGTTAAACACATCTCTTACGACATATCTGACCAGCTTTTCGTTGTCGCATGCCTGCATTGCACTCGAATACTTCCAGTCTATCTCAAGCTGCTCCATGATGTGGTCATGCGTGCCGGAGCTGGTAATCTTGGATTTGACACCTCCGACCTCCTTATGACCCATTTCCATCTCAAGCCCGTAGCAGTCGAGGATTTCGATGCTCTTTTCAAGTGCGGTTCTGACAGGTCCGTAGGTTCTCTTCCAGTACTGCTCTTTTAATTCTTGGGAAGTAGAAAGCTGCTCTCTGTCTGCCTTGTCGTCCGGTGTCTTTACCCAAAATTCAAGCTCAGTAGCACTGGTAATCCTGATTTCTTCAATATCGTCCACACTGTCCGCACCGTCTATGTATTCGAATACATACGGGTGTGCCGCAAGCAGCTCCATCAGCTCTTTTTTGAATTTAGAGACAGCATCTCTGAGAATAACTCTGGAACCTACCTCTGTCTGATCGTTGTGGATTAGAAACGCAGGTATACGCAAGGTTCCTACCGGCAGTCCCGTATTTCTGTCGATATTATCGAAGTTATAGTCGATATACCAGTTAACGGAAAAGTCAGGTATCATGTCAACCTTAGCGTTATTCAGCTCTGCAATTTTAGGTAAATTTACACTGGAACCGTCTGTCTGCACACCGTGAGCCAGCATTGCGTCCATGTCACTCAAAAAGAGCCTTACGGGAATTCTTTCGTCGGTATCATTTCCGACCATATCAAGTCCCACATATGACACAAACTGGACCTCTTGATGCTCCTGTAAAATTTTTCTCAGTTCGTCTTTGTTATGCATTTCTTTCGGGATATTAAACAGCATTTTGCTTAAATCAAATTCCAGCATAATTTACCTCCTTTTCTTCATATTTTAATATTAAATTTTTAACTGACAAATTTTGTGCATATGCACATCTGCGGATTGCCGTAAAAACAGCAATCCGCTCATGTTTTCGGTTTCTAAACCGTTATTATACACTTTTATTTATCTTTGTGCAAGCTATACAAGCTCGTTCAGATATTCCTCCATCTTGTCGAGGTATTCGCCGTACTTAGCCCAGTTGCCGCTCTGCTGTGCGTCTATAGCCTTGCTGTAGTATTCCTGAACCTTCTGTGCGATTTCCTTGGTGCTCATGCTCTGAACGCCGTCACCTTGGTTCGGATCTGTCGGTGCTGTTGCTTCGGAACCGCTTACGCCGTCGCCCGCAGTATCACCGAAGAGTGAAATCAAACATTCCGCAAGAGTTTCTTCGTATGCAATCTTATCATTATATGCAACGATAATTCTCTTTACCTCCGGAATACTGGAGTTTGTAGCCTCCAAATATACAGGCTCTACATACAGAATAGAAGTGTTGATCGGAATGATGAACATATTGCCTCTTCTGTAAGTTGTTCCTGCTGATGACCACAGTGAGAATTCCTTGGAAATCTCGGTATTCTGGTCAATCTGAGCCTCTATCTGCTCAGGACCGTAAATCGTCCTTGATTTCGGGAATTGATACAGCACCAGCTTGCCGTAATTGTCACCGTCATTGCGTGCTACCATGAGTGCCGTCATGTTCTGCTTTGACTTAGGTGTAAACGGTATCGAGTTGAAGAACTCAGCCTTTTCTTCTCCCGGAAGCTTTGCAATGTAGTAGTTTGGCTGCATCTGCTGCTTTTCTGTTCCGTAGATTTCAGATGCGATATCCCACATATCCTCTCTCTGATAGAATACGTTCACATCCTCCATGTGATACTTCGCATATACGCTCGCCTGAATGCTGAGCATAGTGTTCGGATATCTGATGTGTGACTTCAGACCCTCAGGCATTTCGTCAAAGTCCTTGAAGAGAGTCGGATAAATCTTCTGATATGTCAAAGCGATAGGATCCTCTTCATCAACGATGTAAAAGCTTGTATCGCCGTTATATGCGTCAACCACTACCTTAACAGAGTTTCTGATGTAGTTTGTAGCACTTACATCACCTGCCATCGGCTCGGAATACGGATAATAGGAGCTTGTGGTATAAGCGTCGAGCATCCAGTAGAGCTTGCCGTCAACCGTTACCATGTAAGGGTCAGCCTCATAAGCAAGGTGCGGCATTATCTTCTGAACTCTGTCCATAACATTTCTGTAAATGATGATCTTTGAGTCGCTGTCTATGTTCGAGGATACCAAAAGCTTTAAGCTGCCCTCTCTGATTGAGAAAAGCACACGGTTAAAGAGATTCATCTTTATACCCGCCGTTCCCTCATACATCGTATACTTGTTGCTCTGTCCGTCCGGATAGTCGAATTCCTGTTCATCGGTGTTTACAACTATATATTCATTCGAAAGCTCTCCGAAGTAAATCTCCGGACGTGTGATTTCGATTTCTTCTACCTCTGACTCCGGCGGGATGTTTCCGATCAAAACGTCAGGCTGTCCGCTGCTGGTTACCTTATCTACACGAGAGAGGGTTGCACCGTAGCCGTGAGTGTACTTGAGGTGTCTGTTAAGCCAGGATGTGTCGATCTTGTTTTCGTCGATTTCTCTGGCTGTAAGGAAGGTCTGTGTATATTTTCCGTTGATCATGTATCTGTCAACATCGACATCGTTAAAGGTGTAGTACTGACGGATACTCTGCGTCTGGTTATAGAACTGCTGTGCAGGATCAAAGTCGTTGATACGTATATTGTTTATGGTTTCGCTGTTTTCCTGGATGTCAGCCGCCTTTAAGGTATTGTCGGCAGCGAAATCCTTTACATCTACATCATCGAGCTGATATGCGTACTGTGTGTACTGAATGTTTCTTTCGAGGTAGGTGCTTTCCTTGTTGATTTCGTCAGGCGAAACAACGAAGTTCTGAATGAGCATTCCCGCACCTGTTCCTACCAGACCGACAACGATCATTATAACAGGAACCGTAAGCAGGCTCTTGTACTTCTTTCTGCCCATCTGAACGATGAACATAACAGCCGACAAAACAGCCAAAACGCAGAGAATTCTGTACATCCAAAGCGTGATGTTCACGTCGGTAAAGCCCGCACCGTAAACCGCACCTGTGTGTGCATGGAGCAAATCGAACTGGCGAAGGAAGAAGTTAATTCCTACCATGATAAAGAATATAAAGCCAAGCACCGTAATCTTGCCCGAAGCTATGTTCATAAGCTGCTTGAAGTTGCCGTCATCAAACTGTTTCTTAGGCTTAACCGGTCTTTGCTGGAACTTCTTGCCGGAAAGCGATTCGAAAATTTTGGAGAAAGGATCCTTCGCTCCGGAATTCGCTTCGCCGCCGAACGGATTGCCGTTGCCTCCGAATGGGTTGCCGTTGCCGCCGAACGGATTAGCACTTCCGGTATATCTTTCTT
>CAZLTX010000013.1:0-15046 GCA_964562555.1 uncultured Oscillospiraceae bacterium | reverse complement strand
TTTACCTCCTTAAAAATATTTTCTTCTTTTCTATCCAGCATTTCCTCTAAACGAGAAATATAGATTTCATAATTTGATACATTCGGCACTCTTTCAAGTCGATTTTCTTTCGGGTAATACATCTTACTTATACCGCCCGCACCGAGTGCTAAAATCGTCTGTTTTTCTTCCATTATCCTAATGTTGTAAACAGACGGTGTGTTTTCTCTGCAATAGCCGACATTTTCAAACGAGCCTGCCATATGCTTCTGTCTGTACAGATAATACGGTCTGAAACCCGCTGTCCTCAGCTTTTCCTTTGCGATTTTCAGCATGGCGGCAACCGTTTCACCCTGTCTGTAATGAAAGTCCTTATCGACCTCCACCAGCCTCGATGCACGCTTGACCGCCAGCGTATGGACGGTTATGTTCTCCGGCTCAAGTGCCAGTATCGCATCGAGCGTTGCCGCAAAATCCTCCGGTGTTTCCTCCGGAAGTCCCGCTATCACATCTGCATTGACGATAGGAATTCCGACCCAATCGGCTTTTTGGAATGCCTTGACGATATCACCCGGCTGATGTGATCTGCCGATGAGCTCAAGTGTTTCCTTCTTCATCGACTGCGGATTTATGCTTATTCTCTCAATGCCGTGTTTTTTCAGCACCTCGAGTTTTTCATATGTAATCGTATCGGGTCTCCCCGCCTCCACAGTAAATTCCTTCACCGCAGACAGCTCCATATTCGCCTCAACGGTATTCAGCAAATCGTTAAGCTGTATATCCGTCAAGGTCGTCGGCGTGCCTCCGCCTATGTATATGCTCTCGATTGAGAGTCCCGTTTCACGCATTCGTCTGCCTACAAAAGCTATTTCCTGTTTCAGTGCATCCAAGTACCGAGCTATTTCGGCATCGCCCACCTGATTTGATGTAAACGAGCAATATATACAGCGTGTCGGGCAGAACGGAATACCTATGTACAGCCCGACCGATTTTTCATCGGGCTTGCCGCATACCTCCTGCTGATACAGATATGTTTCGACCAAAAGATCTATCTTTTCACTGTCAAGCAGATAGGTTTCCGCAAGCTCCTGTCTTACGGCAGCCTCACTGCCAAGCCTCTCGAACAACTCTCCTGTCAGCTTGACGGGTCGTACTCCGGTGAGTATGCCCCATTCCGGCAGCATACCTGTCAGCTCGGAAAGCCTGAGGTAAATCTCTCGCTTTACCTCGTTCTTGTCCTCTGAGCCTTTTTCGTTGAAAACAAGCAGCTCAACCTCGGTTTCTGCCTGCTCGGCGGCACACTCTGCCTCATTTTCCGCCTGTTCTTCATACTCCGCCTCTGTAAAAAGCTCGAACTCGTCGGGTCTTAAAAATATCTTGATAAGCTCGGCGTAATCGTATTTTTTTTCAATACTTTTCAAAAGAATATTATACAAAAGGATTTCCTCTCTTTTCATCTCCTATAGTCGAGCTGCCCATATGTCCCGGAAGTACGACCGTATCGTCAGGAAGTGTGAATAATCTCTTCTTGATGGAGTACATCAGCACGTCGAAATCTCCTCCGTAAAAATCAGTTCTGCCGATAGAGTAGCGGAAAAGCGTGTCACCGCTGAAAAGCTTTCCGTCCGCATAAATACTCATTCCGCCCTTCGTATGTCCCGGAGTTGAGATGAAGCTCAGCTCAGTGTTTCCAACCTTAAGCGTATCTCCGCCCTTTACATATATATCCGCATCGACAAGTATCGACTTACCGAAAATTTCTTTGGAGCAGTTGATGTCGGCGTTTTGCAGCATCTCCTTTTCTTTTTCGTGTGCAACAAGCTTGGCACCGGCAAAATCACGCTGAAAACTTTCGATACCTCCGATATGATCCGCATGTCCGTGCGTCAGAATTATATATTCTATATCAAGACCTAAATCCATAGCCTGCTTAGAAAGCTTAGGTGCATAATCGCCCGGATCGACTATAAAGCCCTTGTTAGTATCTTCATCATATGCCAAGTATGTGTTCGTCTGTATAGCACCCGTTACATAGCTAAAAACCTTCATATATTATTTACCTCTTCTTCTTTCTTTTTTCACTCGTTAAAACAGCTTTTTGCTGTCGAGCAATATGGTCACAGGACCGTCATTGTTGATTCTGACAAGCATCTCAGCCCGGAAAACTCCTTCGCCGACATGAATGCCCTTTGCTCTTATTCCCGATACAAAATATTCGTAAAGTGCTTTTGCCTCCTCGGGATGTGCCGCCTTGATAAAGCTCGGGCGTTTTCCCTTACGCACATCGCCCAAAAGTGTGAACTGTGAAACCGCAAGCACCTCTCCGCCTATGTCCGTGACGGAAAGATTCATCTTTCCCTCGGCATCGTCAAAAACTCTGAGCCCCGTCACCTTGTCTATTATATAGTCGGCATCTTTTTCGCTGTCGCCGTCCTCTACACCGAGCAAAACGACAAAACCCTTTTTCACCGAACCTGTAATTTTTCCTTCAACCGACACATCAGCATCGGTAACTCTCTGCACTACAGCTCTCATGCAAAACTCCTCTCATGCTGTTATGATTTCGCACGGTATACATGCGTAACACCTGAAATGTTGCGAAGTGTTCTCAGAACCTTCTGCATTTCCTGCGTACTGGAAATAGAAAGTGTTATGGTCATAGCCATACTTCCGTCTTTGCCGCTCTTGGCATTGACACCCGACAGATGTATCTCCATATCCTCGCATACTCTCGAAATATCAGAAAGCATACCCTTACGGTCATTACCCATAATGCATATGTCCGCATTATATGATTTGCCGACCTTGAGATCCTCCCATTCCACATCTATGAAACGTTGTCTTTCTGCCTCCGGAAGTGCCGTAATGTTGGAGCAGTCACATCTGTGTACGGAAATCCCTCTGCCCTTGGTTATAAAACCGACGATAGCATCTCCCGGAACAGGATTGCAGCACTTCGCCAGTTTAATCATCAGATTGTCCGCACCCTTTACTATGATGCCCGGATTATCTCTGTTTCTGTCCTGTCTTTCGAGCTTAGCCTTTCGAGCCTCCGCAGCCTTTATCTCGGCTATGACAGCCTCGTTCGACTTAATCTCCGTATTGTTCTCCTCAGCATAGTAGCCGAGCAGCAGATTGGCGAATTTGCTTACAAGCGTTCCGCCGTTTGAAAGCTGTGTATATGCCTCCTCCGAGTTGGAGAAGTTCATGGCTTTCATCGCCTTGGTCAGGAACACCGACTTCGTACAGGCTGACGGCTCATAGCCTTTTTTGCGAATGTACTTGTCGAGTAAATCCTTACCTTTATCTATACTATCTGACTTGTTTTCTTTTTTAAGCCAGCTTCTTATCTTGTTTCTTGCATTCGAACTCTTAGCTATTTTCAGCCAGTCCACGCTCGGACCCGAAGAGTTCGCCGATGTTACGATTTCAACTATATCTCCGTTTTGAAGAGGATAATCTATCGTAACCATTTTGCCGTTTACCTTGGCACCTACGCATTTACAGCCTATCGCAGAGTGGATTTTGAAAGCAAAATCCAGTGGCGTAGAGCCTGCCGGCAGCTCTATTACATCGCCTCTCGGAGTGAATACGAATACCTGACTTGCGAACAAATCCATCTTCATCGTTTCCAGGAAATCCTTAGGGTCCTGAAGATCCTGCTGCCACTCCAAGGACTGTCTGAGCCATGCTAACTTTATGTCATCATTAGATGCGTTGCCTGTGGTGTCACCCTCCTTATATTTCCAGTGTGCTGCGATACCATACTCGGCTACCTTGTGCATCTCGTATGTTCTTATCTGTATTTCAAAAGGTTCGCCGTTATCACCTATAACCGTTGTATGCAGTGATTGATACATGTTCGGTTTAGGCATAGCGATATAATCCTTAAATCGTCCGGGTATAGGCTTCCACATGGTGTGAACAATACCCAAAACCGCATAACATTCCTTTACATTTTCTACAATAATTCTTACAGCTATAAGGTCAAAGATTTCATCTATCTGCTTTTTCTGAAATTTCATCTTACGGTATATGCTGTAATAATGTTTGGCTCTGCCGTATATATCGTAATGCAGATCCATGTCGTCGAGAGATTCCTCTATTTCACCGATAACTGTGTTTATCGTTGCCTCTCTTTCTTCCTTTCGTTTGCTTACCTTGGCTTTCAAATCCTCAAACTCCTCCGGGTGAAGATACATAAGAGCCAAGTCCTCAAGCTCAAACTTGAGCTTGGAAATACCGAGTCTGCTTGCAAGCGGTGCGTAAATCTCCAAGGTTTCGTTACATTTTTCCACGATTTTTTCGGGACTCTGAAAGCCCATAGTTCTCATGTTATGCAGTCTGTCCGCAAGCTTTATGATCAGTACACGAATGTCCTTTGACATTGCAAGGAACATTTTGCGGAAGTTTTCTGCCTGTATTTCCTCTTTAGATTCGAATTTAATCGCACCCAGCTTGGTAACACCGTCAACCAGCAGAGCAACCTCATCACCGAAATCGGCAACGAGCTGCTCCCTGGTATAATCCGTGTCTTCAACAACATCATGCAAAAGTCCGCCGACGATTGTGGCATCGTCCATGCCCATCTCTGCCAAAATCAGTGCTACGTTTATCGGGTGTATGAAATACGGTTCCCCACTTTTCCGCAGCTGTCCGTCGTGCAGTTTCTGAGCCTTATCGAATGCTCTTCCAATCAGCTCGGTGTTGTATTTAGAATTTATTTTCAATATTCTTTCTAAAAACTCGACCTTTGTAATCATGAATGTCTCCTATGCCTGTAATAATTTTGATTGTTTTGTTTACTTTTACCGTTTCTTATTTAGCCTTTGCCTTTTTAGCGGTTTCTTTCAAATACTTTGAACCCTCGTCCTTCTTGCAGAGGTCATAGTACAGCGGGCTGCAAATGAAAATAGATGAGCAGCAGCCTACGATAACACCTACCATAAGAGGAATAATGAATTCTCTGATGGAGGAGGATACCATGATGCAGAGCGGAATCATAACTACCAGTGTAGTGAGTGATGTCATGATAGTTCTGTTAAGTGTCTGGTTGATACTTCTGTCAATATTGATTTCGCTGTTATCTCTGGTGTAGAGAGCCTTGTTTTCTCTGATTCGGTCAAATATAACGATAGTATCGTTTATAGAATAACCAACCAGTGTCAAAATAGCCGCAATGAACGGATTGTTTACGGTAAATCCGAAGATTGCATAGAAAGCGATTACCATAAGCACATCGTGCAGAACACCCGCAACTGCGGAAAGTCCGTATTTCCATGACTTAAATCTGAAGATAATGTAGATCAGCATGCCTATTGATGCTATAACTATAGCCTTGACAGCGTTCATCTTGAGCTCATCACCCACAGACGGCCCGAACTGTTCCGATGCCACAACATCATCATCGGTAATTCCGTAAGCCTGTGCCAATGTATCGATCACTTCATTTCTCTGCGTATTGTCAAGCGATTCGATAGTCTTTATAACAACCTGGGTATTGCCCTCACCCGCATAAATAATCTGCGGATCAAGCTCGTAATCCTTCAATGTCTTTTCTACATCTTCGATTGCAACCTGCTTGCCGAGGTCAACCTGGATTGTAGTACCGCCGGTAAAGTCGATACCGTAATTCATGCCGAAAATTGCCGACCAAAGCAGACCTATTACGATAATGCTGACGCTGATAATGTAGAAAACTTTTCTATGTTTAATAAATGAGAAAGTTTTGTTCAGCATCTGCTTAGGCGTTCCGTCCTCGTTCACGCCGAAGTATTTGTTCTTCGAGAACTTAGGGCTGTTTGCCAAAAGCGAAACGAACAGCTGAGTAATAACTACCGCCGTAAATATACTGATGATAATACCGATCATCAATGTAAGTGCGAAGCCCTTAACCGAGGTCGTCCCTACCTCATACAGCACTACCGCAGCGATAAGGGTTGTTATCTGTGCATCGAGTACGGTGCTCAGAGCGTTCTTGAAGCCTGCATCTACCGCAACTCTTATCGACTTGCCCGCACAGATTTCTTCCTTAATTCTTGCGAAAATGATAACGTTTGCATCGACCGCCATACCTATGGAAAGTATCAATGCTGCGATTCCCGGCAGGGTCAGTACAACATTAAACGCAACCATCGACCACAGGAACATTATAACATAAAGTAAAAGTGCTATGTCTGCAATAAATCCGAGCATGCCGTAGAACACGAGCATGAGCAGGAATACGATAGCAAGACCGATTGCACCTGCAACTATGGACTTGTCCAAAGCGTGTGCACCGATAGATGCTGTCTGAACAGAGGACTGCACTTCTTCAAGCTCTACAGGCAGTGCACCGCCTCTGATAAGCGCAGCCGTCATTGATGCCTCTTCCTTCGTATATCCGCCGGTCATTTCACAGCTTCCGCCGCTGATTACTTCGTTTACCTGCGGATGAACAACGACCTCGTTATCGAGCACGATTGCGATTTCGTTTGCGGAAATACCGTCGATAGTCGGAGTAACTTCCCTGTTATATGCTTTTCTTGTTCCTTCTTCGAACAATGATGCACCCTCGCTGTCAAATTCGAGGAGAATCTTGTAATGTCCGCCGTCGGTTGCAATCTGTGCATCCTTAACATGACTTCCGTCAAGCACTACGGAGCCGTCAGCAAGTATGAAATAAAGCTGTGCGGTCTTGCCGATTGCCTGAATAGCCTCGTCAGCATCTTCAACACCCGGCATCTCAACTCTGATTCTGTTAGTACCTTCAATAGTAACAGCCGCCTCAGCAACACCCATCTGGTTTACACGGTTGTCAATAACCGCTCTGGTCTGTTCCATCAGAGTTTTAAGCTCGTCGCCTGTTAAATCTGTCTTTGCTTCCATTACCACATACACACCGCCGTTAATGTCAAGGCCGTACTTAAGTGCACTCTTTACCGATGTTTCGCTGCCGATTCCGAACAGAGAAACATACCAGCCGAATACAAGTACCACAATGACTAATGCGGCTAAAATTCTCTTTAGCTTTACACTCATTTTGAAAACCTCTCATTATTAAAATCTGTTAATGCACCTATTACGGGCATTTTATTTTACATTACATTTTACTACTTTTTGCACAGATATACAAGTATAAATGCCTGTTTTTCAACAAAAAAATCGCTCATAAGAAAGCTGCTCCGTCCTAAAGCTTCAAAAAATCAAAAGACCCCGATAAAATTTCGGGGTCTAAAATTCACTTCGAACTATTCTTCGATATTTGCCTCAGCTTCCTTAAGCTCTTCTTTAGGTTCTTCCTTTACTTCTTCAACATCTGAAGACTTTCTGAGCTTTTTAGGTAAAACCTTCTTAGGCTCTTCTTCTTCAACAAAGCTGTCTGCCGTACCGCGTTTAGCGGATTCCTTAGTAACGGAGGAAACCGACCATCTCATCATTTCGAACTTAACCTTGTCAGCACCTACCTGAATAACGATAGTTTCGTCCTTAGTCTTAACAATCTTTCCGCAAATACCGCCGATAGTGATGATTTCATCGCCGACAGTAAGGCTGTTTCTCATATCCTTAATCTGCTTATCTTTCTTTTTCTGCGGTCTGATCATCAGGAAATACATCAGAACAAATAATAAGATTATAGGTAACAGATTGACTAAAGTCTGGCTCATATGTAACTCTCCTCTCGAGTAAATTAATGGTGCCGGCGATGGGGGTCGAACCCATACGGTGTTGCCACCACAGGATTTTGAGTCCTGCACGTCTGCCAATTCCATCACGCCGGCTGATTCCGCTGCAAATCATACTAAGATGTGCAACGGTTTGATTATAACACAAGAATATTAAAAATACAAATAGTTTTTTAGCACTTTTTCAAAATTTTTTTCAAAAAAATCAATTTTCAACGACTTTCCAGCCCCAAGTTCTACAGTTTTTGTAAATATCGTTAAACATCGGAAGTTCCTCTGCTGTAAATGTCGAAATTCCCACCAGCCCCATCTGCTTGTAGCAGAGTGCATAATATGGCATTTCTTCGACAAGTGCGGCTTTCAGCTCCTCGTATTTTTCCTTTTGTGTTTCCGGCGTATACAGACGCTCAAGCTCACGGGACAGCGTATACAGCTCCGCATTGTAATATCTCCATGCGTTTTTGCCGTTGAAAAACTCTCTAAGGTCAAATTTTTCTTCCATTTCATAGCCCGCTATCAAAAGGTCAAAGCTGCCGCTGTTTATCGCCCGGGTGTACTTCTTACCGGAAAGCTCGACCACCTCTGCCTTAAAGCCCAAGGTTTCCATGTTTTGTGCTATGGTTCTTGCCGCCGACACTCTCTGTGTATTATTCTTATTCACCAAAATTTGCAGATTGATGATTTCATTGCGGCTGTCCTCAAGCAAGCCGTCACCGTCCAAATCACGCATACCCGCTTTCTTAAGAAGATCCACGGCCTTTTCATAGTCGTATGCTTTCATCTCTGCGGTATCCTCAACGCCCAAAAAGTTCGGGAAATATATCGTATCCGTATATATTGCATCGTCCGCATACGAGTTTTTCAGAATTTTTTCCGTATTTATGCCGTATGCTATCGCCTGTCTTACCGTTGATGAGAAGAGATAGCTTTTTTTCGTGTTGAACACGACAAACTCGAGCTGATTTGATGCAATGTTATACATGGTGAGATTTTGGTCTTTCACGCCCGCATATCTGTCCGTCGATTTGTCGATGTAGCAAATCACCTCGTTTATTTCTGTAAGCGACGAGGTCAGCGAAGAATCCGGCAGCAGCACCACCTGGATTTTATTCGCTGCTTTTTCTCCGAAATAATTCTCGTTTGGCTTGAGCTTAAGCTTTTTCAGATAATCATACGAGGAATACATGTACTCCCCTGTTCCTACAGGCTTAAACTTTTCCGTATCACCGACAAACTGATATGCCGAGGAATATCCGTTCGATGAAATTATCGGAAATGTCAGCACATCAAGGGAACAATTATAGTTGTTGTTAAAGTAAATCGAAAGCTCTCTGTCGTTCTTGACGTTCACATACATAATGCGAGAGGCATTCTCGTAGTACACCGATTTTTCGCCTGCCTGCTTGATGGCATCTACGGTAAATTTTACATCTGATGCTTTCAGTTTTTTGCCGTTGTGCCATTTTACACCCGACTTAAGCTTTATTTCTATCAAAGCCTTTTCGGTATCTATCTTATAACTGTCCGCAAGCTTTGGAACCACATTGAGATTTTGGTCGAACTCAAAAAGGCCGTCATAAATCAGCTTGGAAATGTAATATATGTCCTCACTCTGCGATACTATAGGATTAAGCGTGTCGAAACGCTCCGCAGCAAAGTAAAGCGTCTTTTTTTCCGTATAAGTAACATCAGGGTCTATGTTCAAAACCTCTTCCTTATATATTTCCACGGTGGAAAAAATAACTGCACAAATCAGTAAGATTGTAAGAAACCACATCCACCTGTTTTTCAAAAACATTTTTAATTTTGACATTTTACCTTCCTCGCAGTTTGATTATCGTCTGTCATATGCTCTGCCAAAAGTTTGTCGAGCTGTGCGTACAGATGTGCGATATCGGCTGAATTATCGATTATCCTGTCAGCAAGCTGTTCTTTCCGGTCGGCAGGCATCTGATTTGATATCCTGCGGCTGACCTCTTCATCGCTCATATTATCTCTCGCCTTGACTCTTGCCGTAATTACATCTCTGTCCGCACTTACCAGCCACGTTTCATCTGTGTATTTCTGCATGTCGAATTCAAAGAGCAGCGGTGCATCTAAAACAGCAATTCCGCTTTCCTCACTTTTACGCAAAGCTGCTATTTCTTCAAGTGTTTTTTTGATGACCGCCTGCGTAATTATGCTCTCCAAAAGCTGCTTTTTTTCGGGAACGGAAAAAACGGTCGCCGCCATCTTTTTTCTGTCAAGACCTCCGTCCTCAAAGAAATATTCGTCCCCGAAAGCACTGCGTATTTCATCGAGTGCCTTGCTGCCCTTTTCCGTCATTTTCCTTGACATTTCGTCCGCATCGATTATTATGCAGCCTTTTTTTCTAAGATATGCCGATGCAGTGGACTTGCCGCTGCCTATTCCGCCTGTCAATCCTATTATCTTCATCATTTCAAATCATACCATGTACTGCCTGTGTTCAAATCCGCAATCAGCTTGACAGAAAGCTCTGCCGCATTTTCCATGTTTCTGACAAGCAGCTCCTTTATTTCTTCAAGCTCTTCGTTTGCGGCATCTATTATCAGCTCGTCATGCACCTGAAGTATAAGCTTTGATTTCGGGTGCTTTTCTTTAAGCTCGCCGTATACCTTTATCATGGCAAGCTTGATTATATCGGCTGCACTGCCTTGAATCGGGCTGTTCATCGCCAGTCTTTCGCCAAGCTGCCGCACCATATATGCAGATGCGTTTATCTCGTGGATAGCTCTCTTTCTTCCCGTCATGGTTTCGGAATATCCTGTTTCTCTGCACTTTTCTATCTGCGAGTCCATGTATTCCTTTACCTTTTTGTGTTTATCAAAATATGTGCTTATATAGCTTTCGGCATCTTTTCTGCTTATGTTCAGCTCCTCGCTGAGTCCGAAGCCGCTCATTCCGTATATAACGCCGAAGTTTACCGCCTTGGCACGGCTCCTGTCGAGTGGGCTGACCTCCTCTTTCGGAATTCCCAAAACTCTCGATGCCGTAGTCTTATGAATATCCTCGCCTTGATTGAAGGCCTCAGTAAGTCCCTCGTCCTGTGACAGATGAGCAAGCACTCTCAGCTCTATCTGCGAGTAGTCCGCACCGACAAGTGTATGCTCGTTGTCCGATGCCGAAAATGCCTTTCTGAGAGTTCGTCCGAGCTCCTGTCTTACAGGTATATTCTGAAGATTCGGCTCCGTACAGCTTATCCTGCCCGTAGCCGTAACCGTCTGCTGAAAATGTGCACGTATTTTGCCGTCAAAGCCTATCAAAGGCTTCATTCCCTCTACGTAGGTGGAATTAAGCTTTGTCAAATTGCGGTATTCGAGTACGGCAGGCACTATCGGGTGCTTGTCCTTAATTTTTTCCAATATGTCCGCACTCGTGCTGTAGCCTCTCTTGGTTTTCTTTCCTGCCGGAAGCTCGAGCTTTTCGAATAGGATATCTCCGAGCTGATACGGAGAATTCAAGTTGAACTGTTCGCCCGCATAATCATATATTTCATGCTCCAAGCTGTCTATCCTGCCCTTAAGCTCAGTGCCGAGCTCATTAAGCAGTGACAGGTCTGTACGCATACCGGCAGCCTCCATTGCTGCCATCACCTCTACCAGCGGCAGCTCTATATCGTAAAGAACGCCCGCTGAGCCTTCTTCGTCTATTCTCTTTTTTTGTTCCTCGGAAATTCCGAATACTATATTTGCCGTCATCGCCGCATAATTGCAGCAGTCTGCCGTCTTGTCCGCAAACATATCCATCTGCTGACCTGCCGTCGAAACGAAATCTTCGAAGCTCGGCATATTCAAATGCAGCTTTTCGAGTGCCATTGCGGCAAGCTCATATTTGCTCTGCGTCACATCGAGGACATATTCTGCAATCGCCGTATCAAATGCTGTTTCGAAGTTTTCAAAGCCGTAAAACATCAGCGAATACAAATCCTGCTTAAGGTCATGACCTATCAGCTTTAGGCCGAGTGTGTTCAGCTTATCCACTGCCTTTTCAACATCGGCTCTGTCACAGTCTATATAAAATGCCTCGCTGCGGTTCATCACGAAAATACCGTCAATCCTAGGTCTGCGAATATGGCTTCCGTCACCGTAAACCTTGATAAAGCATTCGGCTTCGCCTTTTAACGCATCTAAAAGCTCAAGCTGCTCGTTTGATATAATGCTCGTCTTTTTGATTTCGGGTACGGCTGCGGTTTCCAGCTCGTTCTTGATATCCGAGTTCTTTTTCAGGCGTTTCAAAAAGTTGTTAAATTCGAGCTTGGTGTATATTTCAATCAGACTGTCATAGTTAGGCTCTGTATACACCATAGAGTCAAAATCAACTTCTATAGGCACAAATCTGTTGATGGTCGCAAGTCGCTTGCTCATTACCGCAAGCTGCACATTGTCCTCGACCTTTTTTCTCAGTCCTGCTTTGCTTATCTCCTCTGTATGCTCCAAAAGATTTTCTATCGAGCCGAACTGAGTGAGAAGTGCTATTCCCGTCTTTTCACCTACTCCCGGTATTCCCGGTATATTATCCGAGGAATCTCCCATCAGACCTTTCAAGTCGATAAACTGCGTAGGAGTAAGTCCGTAGACCTCAAGCATCTTGGCATGGTCGTACATCTCGAATTCACTTATTCCCTTTTTTGTTATCAAGACATGCGTTTTTTCGCTTGCAAGCTGCAATGCATCTCTGTCTCCCGTAATGATGAGAGGCTCTATTCCCTCTTCCTCCGCAACACGTGAAACGGTGCCTATGATATCATCTGCCTCAAAGCCTTCAAGCTCGAGTGTGCTTATGTTCATGGCGTGGAGAACGTCCTTGAGCAGCGGCATCTGCATCACAAGCTCAGGCGGCATCGGTTTCCTGCCTGCCTTGTATTGATCGTACTCCAAATGCCTGAAGGTCGGTGCTTTCAGGTCAAATGCAACCGTTATGTAAGCCGGCTCATAATCATTTTCAATTTTTTGCAGCATATTGATAAAGCCGTATATGCCCTGTGTGTATATTCCGTCTTTGGTTATCATTGGTCGCTGCATAGCGAAATATGCTCTGTTTATAAGACTGTTTCCGTCGATGATAACTATTTTTTTACTCATTCGGCTACCTTTCTTAAAAAACAAAATCCCAAATTACCGTCGAGAACATAATTGACGCCCTATCATCCGATAGGTGGGTGCCCTGTTCTATGCTTCTGTCTTCCACTCAGAGGAGGCTTGACATAATGCAGAAGAAACTCCGGATTCCCGTGCAAGTAGTGTAGGTTCAATTATGAGTCCTTAACGCATAACCCAGGATTCATTTTGTATACTCTATTATTCTGTTATATGTACGGAATTATTCCTTTATTCGATGTCAAGATCGATGGAACAATTTGTATAAACTTTCTGAACATCATCGTTATCTTCAAGCAGCTCAATCATCTTAGCAAGCTTCTTGATATCATGCTCTTCCTTTGGAGCAGCCTCCATAGAAGGAACATACTCGATGTCGGATTCTGCGATTTCGTAGCCTGCATCCGCAACAGCCTGATGTACATCTGTATATGCGGAAGGATCTGTAACGATTTCGAAGCTGTCCTCATTTACGATCATGTCATCGGCACCTGCCTCAAGTGCTGTTTCCATCAATGCGTCCTCATCTATATCGTCTGTTTTTTCGATGAGAATGATTCCCTTTCTGGAGAACATATAGGATACGCAGCCCGGTGTTCCCAGATTGCCGCCGTACTTATCGAATGTGGATCTTACAGAAGAAGTCGTTCTGTTTGAGTTATCAGTTAAAGCCTCTACGATAACCGCAACTCCGCCTACACCGTAGCCCTCAAAGCTGAGTTCTTCGTAGGTTTCGCCTGCGAGCTCTCCTGTTCCCTTTTTAATAGCTCTTGTGATATTATCGTTAGGCATTGAAATAGCCTTTGCTTTTTCAATTGCCAGTCTTAATGTTGCATTGTACTCAGGATCTCCACCGGCCTTAGCTGCTACTGTAATAGCTCTTGCATATTTTGTGAACATTGCGGCTCTTTTAGAGTCCTGTGCGGCTTTTCTGCCTGCGATTGTACCGTGTCTTCCCATGGAGACACCTCCTAACTTTGTTTGAATTTTTATTACTAGGCTATTTTACCACAGTTAAAATATAGTTTCAAGAGGTTTTCTGTCCTAATGTTCTATTTCACCTTATGCTCTGCGTCACAATAAATGCATCTGTATGCTTTTCTGTCACGATCCACGAGGCGGAAGCTGTGAACGATTTCTTGCTCTACTGTCGTAATGCAGCGAGGATTTTTGCACTTGATAACATTTTTAAGTGTCTGCGGCAGCTCCAAATGCAGCTTTTTTTCAAGCTGACCGTCTTTTACAAGATTTACGGTAATGTTGCTGTCAATATATCCGAGAATATCAAGGTCAAGCTCTATTCTGTCGTCAATCTTGATAATATCTTTTTTGCCGTATTTTTCGCTGTCAGCATTCTGAATTACAGCAACACAGCTATCTATTTTGTCGAGTCCCAAAAGCTCGTATACCATCATGCTCTTTCCGGCCTTGATATGGTCGAGAACGATTCCGTTTTTTACACCGTCTATATTCATGTTTTTCCTCCGTTTCCAATAGTTATAGCTTTAACCTATGCTCTTTTGATTCCGAGCAGGAACAAAATCAACGCCATGCGGATATGCTTGCCGCAAAGTGCCTGGAAGAAGTAGCAGGCACGAGGATCGTCGTCAACCTCTACCGAAATTTCGTTTACTCTAGGCAGCGGGTGCATGATCGTAAGGTCTTCCTTAGCCGTAGCAAGCTTTTCAAGGTTCAGTATGTAGCTGTCCTTAAGTCTGATATAGTCTTCTTCGTTGAAGAATCTTTCTCTCTGTACTCTGGTCATGTACAGGATATCAAGCTCAGGCATAGCGTCCTCCAAAGCCTCAACCTCTTTCCATTCGGCTCCTGCTGCGTCCATCTTTTCCTTTACATAATCAGGTACCGCAAGCTCCTGCGGTGAAATCAGTACGAAACGAATACCCTCATAGCGGAGCATTGCTTCTATGAGCGAGTGTACGGTACGGCCGAATTTAAGGTCGCCGCAAAGTCCGATAGTCATATTGGAAAGTCTGCCTTTCTTTCTCTTGATGGTAAGCAGGTCTGTAAGTGTCTGCGTCGGGTGGAAATGTCCGCCGTCTCCGCCGTTTATGATAGGTACTGTAGTACGCTGTGCCGCAACTATAGGAGCACCCTCCTTCGGGTGACGCATTGCGATTATATCGGCATAGCAGCCTACCGTGCGTACCGTATCGCTTACGCTTTCGCCCTTGGCAGCGGAGCTGGATTTCGCCTCGGAAAAGCCGAGAACACTTCCGCCGAGCTCGAGCATAGCTGCCTCAAAGCTGAGTCTTGTTCTGGTACTCG
>CAZLTX010000012.1:0-15333 GCA_964562555.1 uncultured Oscillospiraceae bacterium | reverse complement strand
AGGAGTGTACGCAGTACGGCGAATATCGTCGGCAAACGGCACTCCTCATTTTTTAATGATTAAAAATGATTAAATTGGATAATAATTATATAATCACACAGCTTAACCATCTGAAAGGAATTCGTGAAATTCCTAAGCCTCAGTCTCCTCGCCGACAGCAGGAACCTCATCCGGTAAATTCTCGTATTCCGCAAAAATCGCATCTCTGATTCTGTTGCGTGTTTCAGACGAAAGCGGATGTGCGACATCTCTGAACTCGCCGTTGCCTATTTTTCTGCTCGGCATTGCGATGAATAAACCGTTTTGACCGTCGATAACCTTAATATCGTGAACTACGAATTCATCATCAAATGTAACGGAAGCAATAGCTTTTAATTTACCTTCTTCGCCGACTTTTCTGAGTCTAACATCTGTAATGTTCATTTTGTACCACCTTTCCAGCATAATATCAGCGATATGCTTCTTATATTATAATACCTTGTTAAAATTTTTACAAGACAAAATTACAAAAAATACAAAATTTAGGAAAAAGTATGAAAAAGCATGTCTGAACTGCCCGCAAATTTGTTTTTTGAACCAAAAAACGGGCACGCCGGGCTTGGAATTGCATAAAAATCAATCAAAATGACATCAGAATATTTTATCGTTTGCTATTAAATTGATGGCTTTCGCATCGGGAGCGATATCGTCTATATATACCAGGCAGGTGTAGTCCTTGACCTTTTTTTCTTCGGGCTTGAGTGCGGCAATGGCAACGCCGACACCTACGACGGTGCCGCCGAATTCACCGACGATTTCGGATATACCGACAACACTGCCGCCGCCCCGCATGAAGTCATCTATTATAAGTACACGTGAGCCGTTTGCTATTGCCCGCTTGGAAAGCGACATACGCTGAATTCTGTCATAGGAGCCGCTGAAATAGTTGATGCTCACCGTCGAGCCCTCGGAAACCTTTGCCTCTCTACGCACGACCACCAGCGGCAGATTCATCAGATGTGCGACTCTTGCAGCCAAAGGAATTCCCTTTGTTTCAACCGTGGCAACATAATCGGCACCGCAGCTTCTGAATTTTCTGGCGAAAACAGAGGCGATTTTTTGTATGAGCTGCGAATCGTAGAACAAATCGGAAGTAAAAAGAAAATTACCGCCAAGCAGGCGTTCGGAATCGGAAAGCCTTTCACAGAATTCCTCCTGAAGCTTGCGGACAGAAGCGTCTGTGATATCGGGAACGAATCTTACGCCGCCCTTAGCACCGGCAATTGTTTCGAGGTAACCCGAGCCGGTGAAGATCAAAGCCTCGTTGGCGGAGTGTATGTCCTCGCTTATACTCGATTTTGCCGCACCGAGCAGCTCGCAGAAATATGCAAGCGTGTAGAGCTTGTTGGGCGTTTCGGTCAGAATTTTAATAATTGCACCAACCCTTTCCGTACGTTTCATAAAAAAACCTCCAAAATGTTCAGATTATAAAAATATCATATTTCTTTTTTGTTTTTTTGTCAATTGTTAGTCCACAAATTCTGAATTTGTGTTATACTAATAGCAACATAAGAGCATAGACTTACAAGTTTACGGAAAGTGGAGGCATATATGCTTGATTTGAATCAATATAAGAATATACACTGCATCGGTATCGGAGGGATAGGTCTTTCGGCTATTGCAGAAATTTTGATGTCCAGAGGCTACAGCGTGTCCGGCTCGGATATGAAGGAATCGGATATGACGGCAAGGCTTGCCAAGGCAGGTGCAAGGATTTTCATAGGTCACAGAGCCGAAAATGTCGAACATGCGGATTTGCTGGTGTATTCCGCAGCGGTAGGCAAGGACAATCCTGAGCTTGTCAGAGCGAAGGAAAGACAGATTCCTGTTCTGAGCAGAGCCGAGATGCTGGGAATGCTGATGGACGAATACGAAAACAGCATCGCAATTTCGGGAACGCACGGCAAGACGACGACAACCTCTATGGTATCCTTGATTTTGGATCGTGCGGCACTCAGCCCTACGATTTTGGTCGGAGGTAATCTTGCCGAAATCGGAGGCAATGTAAAGGTAGGAGAGAGTCCATACTTCGTTACGGAGGCATGCGAGTACATGGACAGCTTTCTGAGCCTGAAACCCAAAATGGAAATAATCCTTAATATAGATTCAGACCATTTGGACTATTTCAAGGACATAGACCATATAGTAAGCTCTTTTGACCGCTTTGCACATCTGGTGCCGCAGGCGGGAACGATAATAGCTTACGATGCGAATCCGTTCGTGAACCGTGTTATACAGGGACTTGACAATGTAATAACCTTCGGCTTAAACGAAAATTGTGACTATTGTGCGAGCAGGATACTTTTCGACGAAAACGGAATGCCGTCCTTCGATGTGTATAACAAAGGAAAGCTCATAAACAGAGTACAGCTCAGAATACCGGGTGAACATAACATACTGAATGCACTTGCGGCTTTCGCATGCGGACACACACTCGGAGTTGACGGAGAACTTATCAAGGAAACGCTTGAGAGCTACCACGGAACACAGAGAAGATTCGATATAGTCGGGACGACAGCGGGCGGAGTTAAAATTGTTGACGACTATGCACATCACCCGACGGAAATCAAAGCGACGCTCGATGCATCGCAGAACGTACCTCATAACAGACTGTGGTGCCTGTTTCAGCCGCATACCTATACGAGAACCATGGCACTGTTCGATGATTTCGCAGAGGCATTTGCTAAGGCGGATAAGCTGATACTGGCAGAAATTTATGCGGCAAGAGAAAAGAATATATACAAGATTTCATCTGCACAGCTTGCCGAGCGTATCAAGGAAAAGCACCCCGAAAAGGAGGTTCTGTTCATAGAGAGCTTCGAGAAAATCGCAGATTATGTGAACAAAAATGCACAGCGAGGCGATATGGTCATCACCATGGGTGCGGGCGATATCTATAAGGTGGGCGAAATGCTGCTCGAAAAATAGAGGTGATAAGCATGGATTGGGAAGAAAAAAGAAACGAGTTGCTCAGCGAATACAGCAAATCGGCAGAGCACCGCATGAATATTGCCCTGAAGCATATGGCGGCAGGTGTCAGCTTTGTTGATATATCGTCAGCATATATAGACGACGGTGTAACAATCGGTGAGGGAACCGTAATCGGTCCGATGGTTACGCTTGAGGGAAAAACCGTAATCGGTAAAAACTGCGTGATAAGACAGAACACACGCATTGCGGATTCGGTTATAGCCGACGGCGTTGAAATCGAAAACTCCGTAATTACGGAAAGTGAGATAGGTGAGGGAACCAAGGTTGGTCCTTTCGCATATATGAGACCCGGAAGTCGGGTCGGAGCCGGCTGCAAGGTGGGAGATTTCGTAGAGATAAAGAATTCCACTTTCGGTGACGGTTCCAAGGCGGCACATCTTACATATATAGGGGATTCAGATGTAGGCCGCAATGTTAATTTAGGCTGCGGCGTGGTTTTCGTAAACTACGACGGCAAGGCAAAATATCGCTCGGAGGTTGCGGACGGTGCATTTATAGGCTGCAACAGCAATCTGGTTTCACCTGTCAAGGTGGGAGAGGGTGCATATATTGCCGCAGGCAGCACGGTTACCGAGGATGTCGAGGGTGATGCACTGTATATCGCCAGGGCACACGGAACCAAGAAACAGGGATGGGTTTCTGCAAAAGGGATTTTGAAGAGAAAAAAGTAAAAAACAAAACAAGCGTACACAAAAAGAAAGACGAGGTAAGTAACAGTGAGAAGCGGAGTATTTTCTGACTACAAAATTTTTACGGGCAATTCACACCCTGAGCTTGCAAAAGAAATCGCAGACATCATGGGTAAGCCACTTGGCAAGGCAACGGTAACCAAGTTCAGTGACGGCGAGATTTCCATCAATATTTGGGAGTCAGTAAGAGGCATCGATGTTTACATCGTTCAGTCCACATGCAGTCCGGTTAACGACAATCTTATGGAGCTTTTAATCATGATCGATGCAATGAAGAGAGCATCGGCAGGCAGAATCAATGCTGTTCTTCCGTATTACGGCTATGCACGCCAGGACAGAAAAGCAAAGGCAAGAGACCCGATTACAGCAAAGCTGGTAGCGGATTTGCTCGTTGCGGCAGGAGCTGACAGAGTTCTGACTATGGATCTTCACGCTAATCAGATTCAGGGATATTTCGATATTCCGGTAGATCACCTTTTGGGTATGCCGATTCTCGGCAAGTATTTCAAGGAAAAACAGATGGAAGACCTTGTTGTGGTTTCTCCGGATCACGGCAGCGTTACCAGAGCAAGAAACCTTGCTGAAATACTTAACTGCCCTATCGCTATTATCGATAAGAGAAGACCTGAGCCTAATAAGAGCGAAATCATGAACATCATCGGTAATATAGAAAACAAGAACTGCATCATTATCGATGACATGATCGATACTGCGGGAACTATCTGCAATGCGGCAAACGCAATCAAGGATTTGGGAGCAAAGGCTGTTTTTGCGGCTGCAACTCACCCTGTTCTTTCGGGTCCTGCGGTTGAAAGACTTGAGGCCTCCGCAATCGAAGAGCTGGTACTGCTCAACACAGTGCCGCTTCCGGAAGAAAAGAAGCTCGAAAAGATGACCTTCCTCTCCGTAGCACCGCTGTTCGCAGAGGCGATGACAAGAGTATTCACGAACGGATCTATCAGTGTACTGTTTGATTGATTATATAACAATAAATAGAGTAATATGAAACATAACGGGAGCAGAGCCGCAAGGGTCTGCTCTCAGTTATGCCTAGATGCAATTATCTAAAGAATATTTTGCAGCCTGCTGTATGTGCGGCGGCTGCATTTTATGAGGAAAGGAATTTATACGGTGTATATCATAGTGGGGCTTGGCAACCCCGGAAAAAAATACGAAAATACAAGACATAATATGGGCTTTATCGCCGTAGACCTTATAGCGGAGGAATACGGCATAAAAGTTGACAAGCTTAAGTTCAAGGCTCTGGTCGGTGAGGGAAGAATCGCAGGACAGAAGGTTGTGCTGGTCAAGCCTCAGACCTTTATGAACCTCAGCGGTCAGTCGGTGACGGAAATTATGAATTTCTATAAAGAGGACATAGAAAATCTCATAGTTATTTATGACGATATAGATATACCGACAGGCAGCATAAGGCTCAGAAAAAAGGGAAGTGCCGGTACGCATAACGGTATGAGAAACATCGTATATCTGCTCGGTGATGACGGATTTCCACGCATAAGAGTGGGAATAGGCAGTGAAACCAAGGTTGACCTGATAAACTATGTCGTAGGCGGAGTGAGCAAAAAAGAAAAAGACCTTTTGGAAGATGCACTCACAAAAGCCGCAAAGGCAGCGGTATGCATTATAGAAAAGGGAATAGATAAAGCGATGAACGAGTACAATATAAAGCCGAAAAAAGAGAAAAAAGAAAAGGCTGAAAAAGAGGACTCAAGTAAAGCAGAGGGAAACGAAAAGAATGATTAATATTTCAGGAGTATCCGAAAGCCGTGTAGCACCGGTTGCCGCTTATCTCGCAAAAGAAAAGAATCAGAGTATAATCCTTGTCGCAACAGATGTACGGGCAAGAAGACTTGCTCTGGATCTTTCTTTTTTTGTCAAGGACAAAGAGATAATCGTACTTCCGTCGGAGGAGCAATTTCTGCTCAGATATGCGGCTAAAGACCATGACAGCTTAATACAGAGATTAAAGGCACTGAAAGCACTCAGAAGCGGACAGCCGACGATTGTAATAGCACCTGTTTCCGCTGCGATAAAAAAGATAACACCGCACAGCTTTTTTGAAGAGAAATCTCTGAAAATCAAGCTCGGCGATGAAATTGAAATAGAAGATGTAAAAAAGACACTGAACAGGCTCGGATATGAGCGTATGGAGATAGTGGACGGCAGAGGGCAGTTCAGTGTTCGAGGCGGTATAGTCGATATTTTTACACCCGACGCACAGGCTGCTTACAGAATCGACTTTTTCGGCAGTGAGGTGGATTCGATAAGAAGCTTTGATCCGGATACTCAACGCTCACTTGAAAATCTGAAATATATAGAGATATATCCTGCCGAGCAGATACCGAGCGACGGTGAACTTTTCCGCAGGGCATCGAATAAGCTGCGGGCAGAATACGGAAAGGCTGCCAAGGAGGCAGCGACCTTCGATGAGGAGCTTTCGCAAAAGCTGATTCGCACAGCAGATGAAATTTGTGAATATATCGAGCAGGTTTCCAATATGCAGCTTCTCGAAAACTATATACACTATTTTTATGAGAATACCGAATACCTGTGGGATTACATGCAAGACGGAATGCTGATGATTGACGATCCGGACAGGATTGAGGAAACTCTCAGACTTCGCACGGAGGAGCTGAAAGGGGATTTCAAGGTCCTGCTTTCGAGAGGGCAGGCAATAGCCCAAGATGCGGTCTGCATATCCGACGAAACGGATTTTCGCATGGCATACAAGCAGCCTAACGTAACGCTGTTCACGCCTTTTCCTAAAAAGGTTATCGGAGTGGATACTTTTGACAAGGTATACAATCTTCAGACCAGGCAGGTGCTTTCGTTTAACGGCAAGCTCAATGTGCTTGAAACCGAGCTGAAAGCATATGTAAAGAAAAATTACGAGGTGACGATAGTCTGCTCATCTGACGAAAGGCTCGAAAACCTCAAAGAATTCATACAGCGAATAGGACTTGAAGAAAAAATTCGTTTCGAAAAGGGCACACTGACGGCAGGCATAGAGCTGCCGACGGAGAAAAAATGCTACATCTGTGAGGCAGATATTTTCGCAAGCCACAAAGCGTCCAAGAAGAAAAAATTCAAAAATAAAGGCTCGAAAATTCAGTCCTTTGCCGATATGCGAGAAGGAGATTTCGTGGTTCACGAAAACCACGGAATAGGAAAGTTCGTCGGTATCGAGCAGCTCAATGTACAGGGCGAAAAGAAGGACTATATCAAAATCAAATATGCAGGAAACGATATGCTGTATGTTCCGGTGGAGCAGATGGATATCGTTCAGAAATATATAGGCTCGGATGGAGCCGTGCCGAAGATAAACAAGCTCAGCGGCGGCGAGTGGAAGGCGACCAAGGCGAAGGCGAAGGCCGCTATTGCGGTTATGGCAAAGGATCTGATAGACCTTTATGCACAGAGGCAGATGCAGCCCGGACATTCCTTCCCGCAGGATACGGTATGGCAGAGAGAATTTGAAGAGGCTTTTCCGTATGAGGAAACAGGCGACCAGCTTAGGGCTATTGAGGAAATCAAGCGTGACATGGAAAAGCCGTTTTCCATGGACAGACTGCTGTGCGGAGATGTGGGCTTCGGCAAAACCGAGGTTGCCGCAAGAGCAATGTTCAAATGCGTTTCCGACGGCAAGCAGGCGGCACTTTTGGTGCCTACGACCATTTTGGCAAATCAGCACTACTACACACTGAAAGAGCGTTTCGAGCAGTTCCCGTTCAAGGTAGAGGTGCTTTCGAGGTTCAGAAGCCCCGCACAGCAGAAAAAAATCATAGACGAGCTTCAAAAAGGGCAGGTCGATTTGATAATAGGCACGCACAGGCTGCTTTCAAAGGATATCAAGTTCAAGGATTTGGGACTGTTAGTGGTGGACGAGGAACAGCGTTTCGGTGTTGAGGACAAGGAAACGATAAAGAAAATGAAGAAAAACGTCGATGTGCTGACGCTTTCCGCAACACCTATACCGAGAACACTGAACATGTCTATGACAGGTATCAAGGATATGAGCGTGATAGAAGAACCGCCGGAGGAAAGATATCCTGTTCAGACCTATGTTTTGGAGCAGGACGATATGCTTATTAAGGACATTATAGAGCGAGAGCTGGGCAGAGGCGGACAGGTATATGTCGTGTTCAACCGTGTAAAAGGAATACAGCGGATTGCCGAGCGTATTGAGGAGCTTGTACCCGAGGCAGCGGTTGCAGTAGGTCATGGGCAGATGAACGAGCATACACTTGAAAGTGTTATGACAGGCTTCATAAACGGCGAAAGCAATGTGCTCGTTGCGACGAGTATAATAGAATCGGGACTTGACATACCGAATGCAAATACGATGATAATTATGGATTCCGACAGATACGGACTTTCGCAGCTTTATCAGCTCAGAGGCAGGGTAGGCAGGTCGAACAGAATGGCGTATGCTTACCTCATGTATCAGCGGGATAAGGTGCTGACCGAGGTTGCGGAAAAGCGTCTGAAAGCAATTCGTGAATTCACCGAGTTCGGTGCCGGCTTTAAGGTTGCGATGCGTGACCTTGAGATAAGAGGTGCGGGCAATCTGCTCGGAACCGCACAGTCGGGGCACATGATGAACATCGGATATGAGCTTTACTGCAAGATGATAGACAATGCGGTTCGGGCACTTCAAGGCGAGATAGTCAATGAGGAAAAGGAAGAGGCAAGCATTGAATTTCCGGTTTCGGCATATATACCGGAGAGATATATCGAAAACGAGTCGCTTAAGCTTCAAATGTACAAAAAAATTGCTTTTGTAAGAAGCTATGACGATGAAGATGAGATAATCGACGAGCTGCTCGATCGTTTCGGAGATGTACCGCCTGAAACGATAAACCTCGTAAAAATCGCACATGCCCGTTTCCTTGCCGGAGAGCTTTCGATAACGAGGATACATCAGGAGGCTAAAGAACTGATGCCGCCGTCAAACGCATCAAAGCTGACATCTAAGAACAACGCACAGCTCAAGCTGGTGTTTGACTTTGCTGCAAAGAACCCGCTCAACGGTTATGCACTCTTCAATCTTACTGAAAAATTCGGAAGAAGGGTATTCGTACACGGCGGAGTAGAGCCGATGATCAGACTGACAACGGACAGAAACCATATGCTTGCAGACAGCTTGGAGCTGCTCGAGCTGCTAAATGACAGCAAGAAAACAAAATAAATTCTATAATACAAGAAATATAAACAGAATAAGCAAAATAAGCAAAAGCCGAACTTCATTTAATATGGAATTCGGCTTTTACTGTGTTTTCAGACATTTATCAATTCTCCATTTGGCGTGCGAGAAAATCCGCACCGATTTCGGCAGCCTTCAGCTCAGCATCGCCGAGAACCTTGCCCGATTTCTGCAAGATGGTAATGGAACCGATCGGATCTCCCTGGGAGATAATGGGGACCACGATTTTCGAATCGTTTAAGTAGCGATTCTTGCTCTGTATTATCCTGTCAAGCTCATTGTCAACCTTTTTATCGGTATATTCCTTTTTGTCGCTGCCCCATGCCGAGATTACATGGTCTGTATCGGAAACGACGATTGTAGCTCCGAGAACCTTGGAAACCGTCTGTGCGTATTCGTCCGCAAACTGACCGAGCTCGCTGATGGGAGAATACTTTTTAAGGATAACCTCGCCTGCATTGCTCGTGTAAATTTCGAGAGGGTCGCCCTCTCTTGAAAAAACATAAGCTAAAAAATGTTGAAATTTCAATGGTTATGTCGGATTGTGACGATGAAAAATGATATATAAGGGGATAGCGGAATACAATTAGCGTGTTCTTTTTTGATTTGCTCAATTTGAAATTTCTAAGAAGGTCATCTTTTCTTATACGATTTTTTATGATAAAATTGAAAAGGGAAAAATGAAAAGCCCGGTATAATAATATTGCCCTTTTCCCTTTTTTTAATTTGAGCGAGGAGATAAAATTTTTGTAAGAAATGAGGTCGTAGTTAAGATGAAAGTTACGATAACAGGAATAACAGAACGTTTGGCACAGCAGCGAGAAGAAGAGAAGATTTATGAAGAAAAGCTTAAGAACGATGCAGACAACACTGAAGTGAAAAAATGTAAATATATTTCTGAAGTCATTGGAGATGAATATAAAAACTGGTATGACCGGAGGGCTGAAGAACTTGGAAAGAAAAATGAAATTTGGAAAAAAGACCTTATCCTCATATCTTCACAAACTGGTTCTGGCAAAACTTTTTTTATATTAAATGTATTTTTACCGTATGCACAAAAAAATAAAAAACGGATTCTTTACTTGGTCAATCGAAAAATTCTTAAAAATCAACTCTTAAAAGAAGTTAATTTTCTACCAACTGAGCTTAGAAACAGTATTGAAATAGTAACTTATCAAAGTTTAGAGGAAACGTTGATTAATTCTAAAAATAGCAATGTCACCGAGCCCTACAAGCAAGGGGTTATTGACGCTACAAAGAAAGCTAATAGCTTGTTTTATAATAATCAACAAGTTCAGCAGGAGATAATAAATGAGGAAAGCAAACTGATATGCCATAAGCATACAGGTGCAGACAAAAAGGCTGAAGAACTTGCATCGTTCGATATTGTGGTTTGTGATGAAGCACAGTATTTTATAAATGAAAGTAACTACAACCGAAACACAGTCCTGTCATATAACTTCATTCGAAAATACTATAACAACAAACTGAAGATTTTTTTGTCCGCTACCATAGAGGAATGGAAAGAGTACCTTTTGGAAAGATGGGGATTGTTTTTTACATCACAAACTGAATGGTTTCGGTTTGATACTGCTTTCGCAAAATCTATGAAATATGGTGTCAAGCTTAATTTGCAGGAGTACAAGGTACCTAAAGACTTTAGCTATATAAATTTACACTTTTTTTATTTTTATAGTGACATCATTGACGCTATTAAAATGGAATCAGGGAAATGGCTTTTTTTTGTTGACAGCAAAAAAACTGGAAGAAAGATTTTGAATGAATTAAAAAAATCAGGAATTCGAATTAATAAAAAATCTGAGGATTTGGAATTTCAAGATTCAGATGACGAAAAAAATTTTAATGATAAAGATGAAAACCGCAAAGTCCGGTCTGCTGTATTTGTGACTTCAGAATATAATGAGGATGCGGAAGCGACATCAGAGGTGCAGTCTATAGTTGATAACGAGAAGCAGGTCGCTGATGTTCTCATCTGTACATCGGTACTTGACAATGGCGTCAATCTCATTGATAAGGAGCTCCGCAAAATTGTGATTATGGCTGACAATGAGATTGAATTTTTACAAATGTTGGGACGCCGCAGAAGAGACGAACAGCAGATAGAGGTATACGCTTATATATATGAAAAAAAGCACTTCCAAGATTATATCAAAAAGAATAACGAAAAAAAATCTATTGCCCAACAGCATTCGGATTGCGTTTTTAAAGCGATAGAAAAGGCTTTACTTGACAATTCAAACGGGTTATGTCAAAGTAATCCGAATGAAATAGAGCAAAGAATGAATCTTATGCATAGCAAAAAAATAACAGAACAGATTTTTGATAATTTTAATTCCATTAATAGCACATATCTTTCTTATAACGGAATGTTTTATGTGAATCCGTTTTCAGTTCGTAACTTAGAAAATCGAAACAGGGGCTACAAAAAGATTGTTGATGCAATGGAAAAAGGAGAGAAAGATGTCTTCGAAAGAGAAATTATAACATGGCTTGAACTGGAGGAAGAGACAATTAAAACTGCAAAATTAACACCATACGAAAGAGCTGTGAAAAAGGTTTGCGATAAATTCAACGAGAAATTGGGAAATGAACTGAATGCAGTAGATTGTGCCAAAATTAAGGATGATTTAAAGATGGAACTACGCTTGATTCTCAGAAAGAACGAAAGCTGCATTTCAACCGATGATTATCGAAAACTTACTAATGTGATTGATAAAAGTAAAAAAGTAATGTCTGAACCATTTATGCAGCGATTAGCACCAATTCTCGGAAAACCTTATATTATAACAGTAAAGAAAGGAATGTATACAATCTCGATGGATAAGGGGGTATGCGAAGATAGCGAAAAACGTGATACTAAAAGTTAATTGATAGAAATCAGTACAGACTATTTGGTAGAGCAAGCATAATAAAAATTTACACATGGAGTAACAGAAAAATAATCCCAATGTGGAAAACACGAAGGAGCTGATCAATTCGGCTCTTTTTGTTTTACAAAAATTTGGGAATAAAAATTTCATTTTTTGACCAAAGTAAAGGAGAAAGGGGTTTTATTATGTATATTGAACAAAATGCTAATACACAGATTTGCACGATATGGGTGGATCAAAATCATGTGAAAGATTACAAGCAGGATTTTAGATATGAAAAAGCCTTATCGGAAAGTAAAGAAAAAGGTTATGCGGTATGTGTTTATGTTGGAGGGGAAATGCCACTGATTCCTGTTATAGATGATAAGCTGCCACCAAGCTCTGAAATGGCGTGAGGAAGAAAACATTCAGTATGCTGTTTTGAAGAAGGGGGATGGAGAACATGGCGAATAAGATATGCGGATATTGCAGAATCAGTGTAGATTTAAACGAAGACAAAGATGAGAATACTTCAATCGAAACGCAAAAAAAGCGAATTACAGAGTATGTAAAAAGAGAATTTCCCAACAAAACATTTGACCCGGCTCAAGATGTGTTTGTCGATCGTGATCGTTCCGGGTATACCTTTGAACAGCGTGAAGGATACCAGAAGATGAAGCAAGCAATCCTTGCAGGAAAATATAATGTCATCATCGTAAAAGATTTGACTCGATTTTCGAGGCGAGTGTCCCTTGGTGCCGTAGAACTGGAAACGCTGCTTTCAAACGGCGTTCGAATCATCGGGTGTGATGATGGTCTGAATCTTGATAAAAGCATTGATACATTATCATTCATTCGCCTTATTTTTGCTGAAGACACCGTAACGACAACCAGTAAAAAAGTGTCCAATGCGATTGCAACCAGACAAAAAGAGGGGACTTGGATTTGTAATGCACCGTATGGTTACTATATTCGACCGGATCGAAAGGGGCAAATTTTTATTGATGAGGAGGGTGCAAAAGCGGTAAAAAAAATCTTCGAGCTGTATAATCAGGGTAATGGATATAAAGCCATTGCACATTATATGACAGAACATAAATATCCCACAGGGAGAGAACTTATGCTGCGGCAACTCAGAGAACGAGGTGCAGACATAACAAAAATGCTTAATCATGCACCAATCAATCCAAACTGGAGTACGACATCAATTTCTAAAATCATCAGCAATGATTTCTATATAGGAACTTTGCGGCAAGGAGTTTGGAAACGAGAAGGCATCAACAAGGCAGATAAGCGTACCGATAAGAATTCGCAGTATGTATTCGAAAATCACCATGAAGCAATCATTGATATGGATACATGGAATAAAGCACAACGTTTGCTAAGGAAAAACACGAAGAATAATTATGCAGGGGTAACGCTTAAGAAAAATCCGTATACAGGAATCATAAAATGTGCCGATTGCGGGAGCAGAATGTTCGCTGTGGGAGGCAAACAATATAGAGCAGGATATAATTGCGGCAACTACTTGAGAAACGGAATCAGAGGAAAAGGTACGAAAAGAAGAAAAATCGAATACTCGGAGCTGGGCTGTACGGGTTCCCATTATATCGCTGAAGAAGATTTGGACAAGCTGGTAAAAATTTATATCCGCAAAGTAAAAGAGCGTTTGACAGACTCACTTGCAACTCTGGACATCACAAAAAGCGAACAGGCAGCAGAAAAAGATCGAATTTCATCGGAAACATTGTCTGCACAGAAAGAGGCACTGAAAAACGAGATTAAGGCGAACGAAAAGCAACGCATCCGGCAGCTATTAAAGGATGAATCTCGTGAAACAGAGATTAACCGAATCTTTGATGAACTGAACGATGAAGTGCAGCAGCAAATAGACGCCTTGGAATTAAAAATCGCATTTCTAAGTGAAAAGTCGACAAAACGAAAAGAATTGAAAGACTCATATCAAGAAACCATTAGACGCTTCGATGCTTTATTAGAAAAAACATCCTTTGAAAAAACAGATTTACATCCGATCATAAGAGAGATCACGGTGGATGCGGACAAAATTGTGACAATACAGCTTTTCAGTGATATTACAGATTTATTTGAATTGACAGAGGAAGAATAGCGTTTAGGAAACAGCAGGGGAAAGTTATAGAACTATGGCAGAACGAGATACTCGGACGAAAACAAAGGCTGGGAGATATGCAAAGCTTGGAAAAGATGATGATTTATTCATAATAATTTTTACTGGTGTTTTTTTCTGAGATGCTGTATAATAATTATGAAAGGCAGGTGGAGAGTGTGAGCAATTTTAGATTGAATCTTCTTATGCAGGAAACCTATGAAGTACTCAGCAGTATTTTTGGTAAGAAGCTGGAACAGATGTGGCTTTATGGCTCTTATGCAAGAGGGGACTTTGACACAGAGTCTGATATTGATGTTATGGCACTCGTTGACTTGCCAAAAGAACAGCTTGCAATGTATCGAAGAAAAATCAGTGACCTTTCTTCCGAACTTGATCTGAAATACGAAGTTCTTTTATCTATCAAATTGCAGGACAAGGATACATTTTTGCGTTTTTCAGATACGCTTCCGTTCTTTCAAAATGTTATGAAGGAGGGAAAACGTATTGTACAGTAAAGAATGTGTAGATTTAAGCCTATACAGGCTGTCAAAGGCTGAACAATATTTGAGAGACGCTAAGAAAACATTGGAACTCGGAATGTATGACACTTCGGCTAACCGTTCTTATTACGCAATTTTTCATGCTGCACGAGCAGTCTTGGCGCTTGACGGACTGGATTTCAAGAAACATTCCGGTGTCATTTCAAACTTCCAAATGCGATATATCAAAACAGGAGTTTTCGATAAACAGCTGTCTAATATTATTAAGAGTGCATTTTCACTCAGAACAGAAAGTGACTATGAAGATTTTTACATTGTTGCAAAGGCAGATGTCGAAAACCAGGCAGAAGAAGCAGAGCTTTTTTATCGTGTAGTCAGCCAATATATTCATGACGTAATAAATCAAATTTAAAATACAGCGAAAACAGAGACCCTAGGCACATCCTAGGGTTTTTATTATGCAGGAAATAACGAATAACTAAGAATGACCGAAACATAACAAAAAACACGAGGTATCTTTTTATAACAGAAATAACATATTGGTAAAAAATGTGTGACAAAAAACATAATCTTGCGGGTAGGGGGCGCAGCCCCCGCTTGGAAAGGTCAAAGATCTAATTGAGGAGGTTGATTGTTATGAGTAAAAAAATATGTAAAATCAGCGTAAGAGTTGACGAAAAGATGTATCAAGAGCTAACAGAAAAAGCAAAAGCATATCAATGCACAATATCTGATGTGGTTATAACAAGACTGAAAAATGATAGTCTGGCTATAGAAAGAGAGCGTGTTTATCAGAGTGTTATGAAAGTAGCTGTATTGTTGGAAAAACAAGAATCTTTGCAGAGGAAAAATTGAAAGCACAGGCAAAACAGACAAATGACGCATGGCAGCA
>CAZLTX010000011.1:0-15650 GCA_964562555.1 uncultured Oscillospiraceae bacterium | reverse complement strand
TGTAAGAAAGAAGCCGCAACAAAAATGTATGAAATAATTCAGTAAAAAAGACCGTAACGGTCTTTTTTGCTTGCAATTTTTTAAGCATCAGAAAGAAATATAAAAACGCAATTTTCAGAAAATTTTATAAAACAACAAAATATAATAAAAAAAGCTAAAAATTTGTGATAAAAACACAAAAAGTGCTTGACATTTGCTTCTACATGCGTTATTATAGCAATATCAAAAAACACGAGACTTGCGAAAGGAAAAATATCGGACATGATGAACAGCATTATTATTCTACTTACTCTAATTATTATCATCAACAATTCTAATCCGATATTCTGCCGCAAAGCGAGTAAGTAGTAATATTGATATTTTTGATATTAAAAATAACCTTACTTCTGTCGTTTGGCAGTTGTAAGGTTTTTTTATTATCGCAGAGGGATATCACAGCATAGCGTGAGCCTTGCAGCGGCATTATAAATACAAAATGAAAGGACATCTGGAAATGACAACAAGAAGCAATCACAAAGAAGCAGGCATGAAAAATCATACTAAGTACAGCATCGGCTACTTCATGCCGCCGGAAGAATCATTGGAATGGGTAAAAAAAGATCACGCAGAAAAAGCACCGAACTGGTGCAGTGTAGACCTTAGAGACGGTAATCAGGCACTGATAGTTCCAATGACACTAAATGAAAAGCTGGAGTTCTTTCAATTGCTATGCGATATCGGATTTAAGGAAATAGAAGTGGGATTTCCCGCAGCGTCAGAAACGGAATACGAGTTCACAAGACGGCTGATAGAGGATAATCTTATTCCCGATGATGTAACTATACAGGTACTGACGCAGTCCAGAGAGCATATTATCAAAAAAACTTTTGAGGCAATTCGTGGTGCGAAAAATGTAATAGTGCATCTGTATAATTCGACATCGGTGGCACAGAGACAGCAGGTGTTCCGTATGGAAAAAGATGAGATAAAGGATATTGCTGTGTTCGGTGCAAAGCTTATAGACAAGTACGCACAAGAAATGCCGGATACGAAGTTTATGCTTGAATATTCACCGGAAAGCTTTACGGGAACGGAAATGGATTTTGCACTCGATATATGCAATGCCGTGATTGATGTTTGGAAGCCGTGCCCGGAACGAAAAGTGATTATGAACCTGCCTGCAACCGTATCTATGTCGATGCCACATGTTTACGCATCACAGATAGAATACATGAGCAAGCATCTTAAGAACAGAGAAAATGTATTTGTCTCTCTTCATCCGCATAACGACCGCGGAACAGGCGTTGCAGACTGTGAGTTGGGTATGCTTGCAGGTGCTGACCGTATCGAGGGAACTCTCTTCGGAAACGGTGAACGTACAGGCAATGCAGATTTGGTTACGGTGGCTATGAATCTCTACTCACACGGAATAGATCCTAAACTTGATTTTTCGGATATGCCTCATATCGTGGAAATGTATGAGAAATTTACGGATATGAAAGTACCGCCGAGACAACCGTACGGAGGAAAACTCGTTTTTGCAGCTTTCTCGGGTTCGCATCAGGATGCTATCGCAAAAGGCATGCATTACAGAGATGAAAACGAACCGGATAAGTGGAATGTACCGTATATACCAATTGATCCGCATGATATAAACCGAGAATATGAAGCAGATGTTATAAGAATCAACAGTCAGTCCGGTAAGGGCGGTGTTGCATATCTGCTCGAAACAAATTACGGTTTTCATATTCCTACTGCGATGCGTGAGGAAATAGGCTATCTGATGAAACATATTTCCGATGAGGCACACGAAGAATTGACAGCAAGCAAGGTATTTGAAATTTTCACACGGGAATATGTCAACAGAAAGGATCGCTTCGTGCTTGAAGATGCATCGTTCAGAAAGCTTCCGCATTCCGAATCATTGGGTGATAACGGAATGGAAGCGGACATTGTAACGATTATTGACGGCAAAAAATATGAGCTGTTCGGTAAGGGAAACGGAAGACTTGATGCGGTTATGAATGCACTTCGCACCGGTCCGTACAAGATAGAATGCGATTTTGTTACATATGCAGAGCACGCTTTGGAATCCGAATCCAATTCAAGAGCAGCGGCTTATGTGGCTATGGCTGATAAACAAGGCAATACATATTGGGGCGTGGGTGTTCACAATGACATAATCTATGCATCAATTCAGGCATTGTTCTCAACCGTAAACAGAGGGTTTACGGCACAGAAAAAGTAATAAGAGCGAAAATCATATACAGATATAAACATAGAAAAGAGGAAAAGAATATGGGTATGACAATGACTCAAAAAATTCTGGCAGATCATGCGGGGCTTTCGGAAGTAAAAGCCGGACAGCTTATAGAAGCAAGGCTGGACATGGTGCTGGGAAATGATATTACATCACCGGTAGCGATCAATGAATTTGAAAAGGCAGGCTTTGAAGGCGTATTTGATAAATCCAAAATATCACTGGTAATGGATCACTTTACACCTAACAAGGATATCAAGGCAGCACAGCAGTGTAAGCAGACCAGGACTTTCGCAAGAAAATTTGACATAGATAATTTCTTCGATGTAGGCAATGTCGGAATAGAACATGCCTTACTTCCGGAATTGGGGCTTGTAGCCGCCGGAGATTGTATAATCGGTGCGGATTCGCACACCTGCACATACGGTGCACTCGGTGCATTTTCAACAGGAGTAGGAAGCACAGATATGGCAGCAGGTATGGCAACGGGAAAAGCTTGGTTTAAGGTTCCTGCGGCAATCAAGGTGGAACTGACAGGCAAGCTGAATGAATATGTTTCCGGAAAGGATGTTATTTTGCATCTTATCGGAATGATAGGTGTGGATGGGGCACTGTATAAATCGCTTGAATTTACAGGAGACGGTGTCAGAGCACTTTCAATGGATGACAGACTTTGCATTTCAAACATGGCAATCGAAGCCGGAGCTAAAAATGGGATATTCCCTGTTGATGATATTACAAAAGACTATATGTATGGCAGAGTGGACAGAACATACAAGATATTCGAGGCAGATGAAGATGCAGAGTATGAGAGAACGATAACGATAGATCTTGCGAGCTTAAAACCGACTGTTGCTTTTCCGCATCTGCCGGAAAACACTAAGACGATAGATGAAGTCGGAGATGTTAAGATAGATCAGGTTGTCATAGGCTCCTGTACTAACGGAAGACTGGAAGATATGAAAACAGCAGCACAGATTCTCAAAGGGAAGAAGGTGGCTAAGGATGTGAGATGTATAGTCATTCCGGCAACACAGAGTATATACAAGGAATGTATAAAACGTGGATATCTCGATATTTTCATAGATGCGGGCTGTGCAGTTTCGACACCTACTTGCGGACCGTGTCTCGGAGGATATATGGGAATTCTGGCAGAGCACGAACGGTGCGTTGCGACCACAAACCGAAACTTTATAGGAAGAATGGGTCATAATCTTTCCGAGGTATATTTGGCAAATCCGGCTGTTGCGGCAGCCTCGGCAATTACGGGAAAAATCAGCGATCCGAAGGAGGTTATTTAGATGAGAGCAGAAGGCAGCGTTTTTAAGTACGGCGATAACATAGATACGGATATCATAATTCCCGCAAGATATTTAAATACTGCGGACAGCAAGGAATATGCACAGCACTGTATGGAGCCTATAGATGAGGAATTTTACCAAAAGGTAAAGAACGGTGACATTATGGTTGGCGGAGAAAACTTCGGCTGCGGCTCGTCAAGGGAACATGCACCGGCTGCAATTAAGGAGTGCGGAATTTCATGTGTGATTGCAAAATCCTTTGCAAGAATTTTTTACAGAAATGCGATAAATATAGGACTTGCGATTATGGAGTGCCCTGAGGCAGCGGAAGAAATAAATGCCGGCGATAAAGTTGAAATAGATTTTGAAAGCGGCACGATTACGGACATCACAACGGACAAAAGCTATAAAGCTATGCCGTTTCCGCCGTTTATCGACAATATCATAAAAAAAGGCGGGCTTCTGTCGGCATTGAAAGAATAGCTTGCGGCAGAAAAAAGTAAATAAACAATCAGCGATAAGACATATCAGACAGACAGGAACGGAGAAAAATATATGCTAACACTCAGAGATTTTGAAGATGCTGTTGATCAGGTGCAGAAAGCAGCGGTTAAGACAGAATTGATATATAGCGATTTTTTAAGCGAACAGACGGGAAACAGGGTTTATCTTAAACCTGAAAATCTGCAAAAAACAGGTGCATACAAGATCAGAGGTGCTTATTACAAGATTAGTACAATGACTGAAGAGGAGCGAAAAAAAGGATTGGTCACGGCCTCTGCGGGCAATCATGCACAGGGTGTGGCTTATGCAGCAAAGGCATATGGCTGCAAGGCTACTATAGTGATGCCTACTACAACACCGCTTATGAAGGTAGACCGAACGAAAAGCTACGGTGCACAGGTCGTATTATACGGTAATGTATATGACGAGGCAGCGGCATATGCAATAAAACTTGCAGAGGAAAAAGGCTATACATTCATTCATCCGTTTGACGATCTCGCTGTTGCTACGGGACAGGGAACAATTGCAATGGAAATTATCAAAGAATTGCCGACTGTAGATTACATACTCGTACCTGTGGGCGGCGGAGGTTTAGCAGCCGGGGTCAGTACATTGGCAAAGCTGCTTAATCCGAAAATCAAGGTAATAGGTGTTGAACCTGCGGGAGCAAATTGCCTTCAGGAATCTCTGAAACAGGGTAAACCGACCACACTGAGCAGCGTATCTACGATTGCGGACGGTACGGCGGTCAAAACACCGGGACAGAAAATTTTTCCGTATCTAGTAAAAGGTCTGGACGATGTTATAACGGTAGAAGATGATGAACTGATAGTGGCATTTTTGGATATAGTGGAAAATCATAAGCTCATCGTAGAAAATTCGGGGCTTTTGACCGTGGCTGCACTGAAACATATGAATGTCAAGGATAAAAAAATTGTCTCCGTGCTCAGCGGAGGCAATATGGATATAATTACGATGTCCTCGGTAGTGCAGCTTGGACTGATCAAGCGAAACAGGATATTTACGGTATCAACTTTGCTGCCTGATAAGCCGGGTGAGCTTGTCAGGGTTGCATCAATTATTGCGGAACAAAACGGCAATGTCATCAAACTGGAACACAACCAGTTTGTCACAACGAATCGTACCGCTGCGGTTGAACTGAAAATAACGATTGAAGCATTCGGAACAGAGCATAAAGAGCAGATTTGTCGGGCACTGACTGACGGCGGATATACACCGCAGCTGATAAGCGTGTTAATGTAGAAACAGGGCAAGGCCTGACCCGAAATGAGAAAGGAATGAAAAATGAAATATAATATTGCGGTTATTAAAGGTGACGGCATAGGACCGGAGGTTGTAGGCGAAGCAGTCAAGGTACTTGATGCTGTAGGAAAAAAATACGGACATGAATTTTGCTACGAATATCTGAGAGCCGGCGGAGATGCTATAGATGCCTGCGGTGAATGTCTCCCGCAGGAGACGGTGGAAAAGGCTAAGGCAAGCGATGCGGTTCTTCTCGGTGCGGTAGGCGGTCCGAAGTGGGACAATCTTCCCGGGGAGCAGCGTCCGGAAAAAGCCTTGCTTGGACTTCGCAAAGCCTTGGGTCTGTTTGCAAATCTCAGACCGGCGATAATGTTTGACGAACTTAAAGACGCATGCCCGCTTAAGCCGGAAAAAGTAGAGGGCGGTTTGGATATCTTGGTTGTAAGAGAACTGACAGGCGGCATTTATTTCGGCGAAAGAGGCGTAAAAGAAACCTCGGATATGGGCAAGGCGGCATACGATGTAGAGGAATATACAGAGAGCGAGATAGAGAGGGTTTGTGAAATTGCATTCCAGATGGCGATGAAAAGAAAATGTAAGGTGACCAGTGTGGACAAAGCAAATGTACTTGAAAGTTCAAGGCTTTGGCGAAAGACGGTTACAAAGCTTGCGGAAAAATACCCTGAGGTTGCATTGGAACACCTTTATGTTGACAATACGGCAATGCAGTTAGTATATAATCCTAAACAGTTTGATGTAATAGTGACAAACAATATTTTCGGAGATATTCTTTCCGATGAAGCAAGTATGATTACAGGCTCTATCGGAATGCTCCCATCGGCAAGTCTGGCAACAGGTGCTTTCGGCATGTATGAACCAGTGCACGGTTCAGCTCCGGACATTGCGGGAACAGGAAAAGCAAATCCGATAGCTGCAATACTTTCGGCAGCTATGATGCTTAAGTACACCTTGGGACTTTCAGAGGAATCGGAAGCAGTCGAGAATGCGGTAAAAAGCGTGCTGAAAGACGGTTTCAGAACAGCAGATATCGCAGGCAATGACGAGGCTTACGTGAGCACCGAAAAAATGGGAAAGCTCATTGTGGAAAAAATCAGATAAGCAAGATAGCAGCGTACAACTGCGAACAAATTTGGAAAAGCATATTATACAAAAGAAAATAAAAGGAATGGAGAACAAGACAAGATGAAGTTAACAGGTGCAGAAGCAGTTATGAAAGTCCTTTTAGAACATCAAGTGGACACGGTTTTCGGGTACCCCGGCGGGGCAGCATTATTCTTATATGATGAGTTATACAAATACAGTGATAAGATCAGGCATGTGCTTACCGCACATGAGCAGGGTGCAGCCCATGCCGCAGACGGATATGCCCGTTCGACGGGAAAAACAGGAGTGGCGTTCGCAACCAGCGGACCGGGTGCGACAAATTTGGTAACAGGCATTGCTACGGCGTATATGGACAGCGTTCCTACCGTATTTATTACAGCTAATGCATCGAATAATCTGATAGGCAGAGACGCTTTTCAGGAAATATGTATCACAGGCATTACATTTCCTATAACAAAGCATAACTATTTCGTAAATCGTAGTGAAGATTTGGTTGACGCACTTCGCAATGCATTCAGAATTGCAAACCAAGGACGAAAAGGTCCTGTGCTGGTAGATATAACCAAGGACGTAACACAGGCACTTGTGGATTATGAGCCGTCACAGCCGCTTTGGCAGCTTGAAAGCACAGATGCGGACACAAAGTCGGGAGAAGACACAAGCAACAATCAGGAAAAAGTTAATAAGCAAGCTGAAAACTTTGCTGCCTATATCAATCGCAGCAGCAGACCGGTGATAATGGTAGGAGGCGGTGTAATTGCGGCAGATGCAGCGGATGAACTTTCGGAACTGGCGGCAAAAGCAGATATTCCCATTGTATCGACACTTATGGGATTAGGTGCTGCCGCTGATGATAATCCGAACTATTTCGGACTTTTGGGAATGCATGGCTCGTATGCGGCAAATAAGTGTGTTGCTGAGGCGGATTTGGTTCTGGCATTAGGCTGTAGGTTCAGCGACAGAGTTGCACTCAAGCCGGAGAGCTTTGCAAAAGATGCGAATATTTTGCAGATAGATATAGATAAAAGTGAAATCGGCAAAAATGTAGCTGTTGCCGATGCTATAGTAGGTGACTGTAAAAAAGCGATGCAGGATATTTTACCGTATGTAAAGGCTCAAAAGCATGAAGCGTGGTTGTCGCAGCTCAGCAAATGGCAGTCAGAGCATCCTCTCAATGTGGCAGATGCAAACGACTTTTTGAATCCGCAGGAGATAATTCATCATATATGCGACAATGTCGAAACAGACGGAAACAAGGAAAAAGAAATTGTTTTTGTTACGGATGTCGGACAGCATCAGATGTGGGCGGCACAGTATGTGAAACAGAAAAAGCCGAGAAATTTCCTGACGAGCGGCGGTCTCGGAACTATGGGATACGGATACGGTGCGGCAATAGGTGCACAAATAGGAAATCCGGATAAGCGTGTAGTACATTTGACAGGTGACGGTTCTTTCCATATGAACCTCAATGAAGCATGTACTGCGGTTTCAAATCATTTGCCGATTATAACAATTATATTCAACAATTCGGTTTTGGGTATGGTTTATCAATGGCAGCGTGAGTTTTACGGCAGTCGCTTTTCGAATACCTCACCTGAAAGGAAAACAGATTTTGTAAAGTTGATCGAGGGATTCGGCGGTAACGGCTTCAGAGCAGATACTATACAGGAGTTTGAGGACGCTTACCAAAAAGCACTTACGCTTGACGGGCCGACATGGATAGATTGCAGAATAGCAGCAAACAACAAGGTATTGCCGATGATACCGAACGGTAATACGGTTGACGATATGCTGTTTGAATAAAGACGACGGAAAGGAGAGACAAATGAAAAGAGAAGTAGTCAGCATTTATGTTGAAAACAAGGCAAATGTACTGACCAGAGTCGTCAGTCTTTACGGCAGGAGGGGATTTAATATAGACTCGCTCACCGTTTCGGCAACGAATGATCCTGATATTTCACGGATAACCATAGCTTTTGAGGGCGACAATCTGACATTACAGCAAATCGTTGCTCAAACAGAGAAATTAGAGGTTGTCAGAAGCATCAAAACGCTCGGAAATGTTGATAGCTTTTTCAGAGAACTGCTGATGGTCAAGATTAAAGCTGATAAACAAATCCGCAGTGAGATAAAGGAAATAGTGGATATTTACCGTGCAAAGATAATTTATCTTACACAGGATGAAATGGTGCTTGAACTTACAGGAAGTCCTGATAAGCTTGATGCGTTTATGAATATGCTCGGCGATTATGAAATTACGGATATTTGCAGAACCGGAGTGACAGGTATCGAAAGATAGATCAAAAAATAACTTAAAATAAAAATATATAACAGAAGATAGAAAGGAAAAAAACAATGATTAACAAGTATTATGATTCAGACTGTAACTTAGCAATGTTGGAAGGAAAGACCGTAGCTGTGCTGGGGTTCGGAAGCCAGGGACACGCACATGCAATGAACCTTAAGGAAAGCGGTGCAGATGTAGTTGTAGGCTTAAGACCGGGTTCGGCACATACAGCTAAAGCAGAGGCTGCGGGACTTAAGGTAATGGGAATAGAAGAAGCTGCGGAGGCAGGCGATATAGTTATGATACTGCTGCCGGACGAACTTCAGGCGAAAGTATACAGCGAGCAGATTGAAAAGCATATGAAACCGGGCAATGTTCTCGCTTTTGCACACGGATTCAATATTCATTTCAATCAAATTGTTCCGGCGGACGATATAGACGTTATCATGATCGCACCTAAGGGTCCGGGACATACCGTAAGAAGTCAGTATGTTGAGGGTAAGGGTGTTCCGAGTCTGATTGCAGTATATCAGGATGCGTCAGGAAAGGCTAAGGATTATGCATTGGCTTATGCAAGCGGCATAGGTGCAGGCAGAGCCGGAATTCTGGAAACAACATTCAAGGAAGAAACAGAAACAGACCTCTTTGGCGAGCAGGCTGTGCTTTGCGGCGGTGTATGCGAGCTTATGAAAGCGGGCTTTGACACATTAGTAGGTGCGGGATATGAGCCTGAAATGGCATACTTCGAATGTATTCACGAAATGAAGCTGATTGTTGACCTGATAAATGAGGGCGGATTTGACAAGATGAGATATTCAATTTCAAATACGGCAGAATACGGAGATTACAGAACAGGAAAGAGAATCATAACAGAAGACACCAGAAAGGAAATGAAGAAAGTTCTTGAAGAAATTCAGGACGGCACATTTGCAAGCGAATTCATTCAGGAATTCAATGCGGGCGGTAAGGCAAGATTCCTGGCAACAAGAAAGAAAGAAGCATCGCATCAGCTTTGCAAGACGGGTGCTGAACTCAGAAAGATGATGAGCTGGCTGAAAAAATAGTGCGTCAGCTAAGCAAAGATGAGCAGAAAACAGTAATAATACAATTTAGAATACGAGAGGACATTCATATGAAAAACAGAAGTAAACTCGTTACTGAAGGCGTGGAAAAGGCACCTATGAGGAGCCTTTTCTATGCCATGGGATATACGGAGGAAGAACTGGAAAGACCGCTCGTAGCGGTAGTTTCCGCACATAGTGAAATTGTTCCCGGACATATGCATTTGGATAAGATAAGCGAAGCTGTTAAGGCGGGAGTGAGAATGGCAGGAGGCACACCTATCATGGTGCCTGCCATAGGTGTGTGTGACGGAATTGCAATGGGGCATATCGGCATGAAGTATTCACTTGCAAGCCGTGAGTTGATTGCAGACAGCGTGGAAACGATGGTTATGGCACATGCGTTTGACGGTGCGGTATTGGTGCCTAATTGTGACAAAATTGTGCCGGGAATGGTTATGGCTGCATGCAGAATGGATATTCCGGCGATTGTATGTTCGGGCGGTCCTATGATGTCGGGGCTTGTGGGCGGTACGGAAACAAGTCTTTCCAAGATGTTTGAAGCTGTAGGAGCAAGAAAAGCCGGCATTATTGATGATGAAGGCTTAAAAGAATATGAGCAGAATGTCTGCCCGGGCTGCGGTTCCTGTTCCGGCATGTATACAGCAAACAGCATGAACTGCCTTTGCGAGGCAATCGGGATAGCACTTCCGGGAAACGGTACGATTCCCGCAGTATCATCAAAGAGAATCATGCTCGCAAAACATGCGGGAATGGCAGTTATGGATTTAATTGAAAAGGGCATAACAGCAAGAGATATTATAAATGAAAAATCGCTGAGAAATGCGGTTGCCTGTGATATGGCACTCGGCTGCTCCTCCAACAGCGTTCTCCATCTTTTGGCGATCGCACACGAAGCGGGTGTGGATTTTGATTTGAATACGTTTAACGAAATCAGCAGTGTCACGCCTAATCTCTGTCATTTGGCACCGGCGGGCGATACACATATGCACGATTTGGACAACGCAGGCGGAGTACCGGCAGTAATGGCACAGTTGGCATCTAAGGGATTGATAGATACGGAACTTATGACTGTAAGCGGTAAAACTGTAGGAGAGAACATTTCCGGCAGAAAGATTCTGAATGTAAACGCAATTCGTCCGATAGATAATCCGTACAGCACGACAGGCGGAATTGCAGTTCTTTGGGGCAACATAGCAGAGGACGGCTGTGTAGTAAAGAGAAGTGCGGTTGCCGAGGAAATGCTTGTGCATTCCGGCCCTGCCAGAGTATTTGACAGTGAGGAAGATGCAATCGCGGCTATTTATGCGGGCAATATCAAAGACGGCGAGGTTGTAGTCATTCGCTACGAGGGGCCTAAGGGCGGACCGGGAATGAGAGAAATGCTTAATCCGACAAGTGCACTTGCAGGTATGGGACTTGACAAAACAGTTGCACTGATCACGGACGGAAGATTCAGCGGTGCAAGCCGGGGAGCCTCCATCGGACATGTAAGCCCGGAGGCGGCAGACGGTGGTACTATCGGTTTGGTTCGTGAGGGCGATATTATAGATATAAATATTCCGGCATATAAAATCGGAGTGCGTGTTTCCGATGAGGAACTTGAGCAACGCAGAAACGAATATGTAAAGCCCGAGGCAAAAGTAAAGAGCGGTTGGCTCGAAAGATATTCAAGGCTGGTATCTTCTGCAAATACAGGTGCGGTTTTGAAATAGATTGTAAAATCGAGCAAACAAATATGCAGGTAAAGCTATAGCCTTTAGCGTTTGCCGAATCAAAGAAAGGACGAAAGACTTATGAGTTATAAATTCGAGATAAATTTGACACAAAATCCAAAAGAAAAACCGGATCCGAATACCTTAAAATTCGGAACGGTATTTACTGACCATATGTTTGTAATGGATTACGACGGACAAAATGGTTGGCACGACGGAAAAATCGTGCCTTATGCACCGATTTGCCTTGATCCTGCGGCTACGGTATTCCATTACGGACAGGAAATGTTCGAGGGCTTAAAAGCATATAAAACGAAAGACGGCAGGGTACAGCTTTTCAGACCTGATATGAACGCTAAAAGAACTAATAACACGAATCGCAGGATGTGTATGCCTGAGATAGATGAAAAACTTTTCGTTGAAGCTGTCAAGGCACTTGTAGCTGTTGATAAGGATTGGATACCTCAGAAAGAGAATACTTCTTTATACATCAGACCTTTTATCATTGCTACACAGCCGACACTTTCGGTTTCGGCATCTGCCACATATAAATTCATCATTATTTTGAGCCCGGTGGGTCCTTACTACGAAAACGGACTTGCACCTACTAAAATATATGTTGAAGACGAATATATTCGTTCGGCAATGGGCGGCACGGGTTTTGCCAAGATCGGCGGTAATTATGCAGCGGCAATGATTGCCGAGAAAAAAGCACATGATATGGGATTTGATCAGGTATTGTGGCTTGATGCAAAGGAAAAGAAATTCGTTGAAGAAATCGGAACTTCCAATGCGTTCTTTAAGATTGACGGAGAAATTTATACATCATCGCTTATAGGCACGATACTCCCGGGAATTACAAGAGCTTCGATGATTGAGGTTATGAAAGACTGGGGATATAAAGTAAACGAAACGAGATTCACCATAGATGAAGTTTACAAAGCAGGTGAAGAGGGCAGACTTGAAGAGGTATTTGCGACAGGAACCGCAGCGGTTATTTCACCTGTGGGTGAGCTTTGCTGGGGCGGAAAAAAATTGTTGATAAACAACGGAAAAATCGGAGAATTGTCACAGAAACTCTATGATGAGCTTTACGGCATTCAGACAGGTGCCGTTGAGGACAGATACGGTTGGACGGTAGAAGTATAATTATAATATAGTTAATTTGGTTTCCTTAAAACACAATAAAGCGGTTTCGACAGTAATAATTACGATTCGGAACCGCTATTGTGCTTGATTTTTTTATTCTGATTTTGATTGTGTTTATGTTTGTTCAGAAAATATTGTTCCAATTAACCTTGTCGTTGCGACAGAGAAAATCAAGCTGCCTGGACATAGCATTAAGCTCGCCGGAGGAATTGGAAACATCTTCTGCCTTGACATATTTGACGGACTTGGCAAGGGAATAGTCGATTTCATTGATGGTATCGGTATCTAGAAAGAATATTGCCTTCTTTTTGTACTCGTGCCAGTCTTTGTTCAGCTGTGCGATTTGCTGCTTTGAAAGCTGCCAGTCGGAGCTTTCTACGGCAGGGATGATTTCGTTTTCAATCGCAGCGGTAAAAGAATTTATCTGTGATTCGGAATAGCCTGCGAAAATCAGCCAGCCTCCGATCATTAACGCAAGCGAACAAATTGCAATTATAAGATTTTTCATAGTTTCACCTCCGCAGTATAAGGAACTGTTTTTGCAGATGACAGATAGATATGAATCTGCTTATTTTCATCAAAGAATCCCAAAAAGATGCTTTCATAGCTGTCAATTCCCGCAGTACGAAGTCTGGAATCGAGCTCTGAACGGCTGATACCGAGGGGCAGCAGATTTTTTTCGTAAAGCTTACCGTCGGAGATGATCAGCATGGGAAGTATACCCTCGGAAACGGCAAGCTCGATGTCCTTGGGGGTCAGAGGCTTGTTTTTGGCTTTCGGAATTACAGTAAGCTGACCGTTGGACTCCATTATGGCATATTCCACGTCGGACGGTGAGGCACAGTTTTCAAGGCGGAGCTGCTCCATCAAGTCAGTGTTGGTAATTCGGAGTTTTTTCAGCTCCTTGATGTTCAGCTTGCCTTTTTCTATTAAGATGGCAGGCTTATCTGTGACAAAGTTCTTGAACCATTCACATTTTGTTGACAAAAACGAAATGAATATTTGAAGAAACATCAGCGTAAAAATCGCCATGACACCGTTTATAAGAGATTCGGAGGTCGAATCTATCGGAATTGCCGCAAGCTCCGCAATCATGAAAAGTATTACCATCTGGAACGGTGACATCTTGGAAAGCTCTGACTTTCCCATCAAACGGACGGCAAACAAAACTGCCGCATATAATATAAATGTACGAATAGCTACAATCAGCAAAATATTACCTCCCGAAAAATATTCTTTAATTATTGTTTCCGCTTTGAAGATTTGATATACTATCTTAATATCGCTTTTGATTTAATGCTGAATTAAATCAAACTAACTTGAATCTATCATAATAAATGCCGTACGCTGAACATGGAGAAAAAATGAAGCCGAACAATTTTTTAGAACAAGCAAAAAATGAAAAGAACAGCTATATCCTATATTTCTTTATTTACTGTCCGCTCGGAGCTGTTGCACCTTTAATCGGTCAATATCTGAGTGAGATAGGATTTTCGGGTACGCAGGTAGGAGCGGTAACTTCATCGGGAACCGCAGCAGCGGTAGTAGCAGGGCTGCTTTGGGGCAGAATATACGCAAATACAAATCATAAGAGAAGAGTTATTGCGATATTGTTTACGGGTGCTTCGGCGTTTGCTATGCTTACACTGAGTACAACTGAGTTTGTGCTTTATGTTTTGCTGTATGCGGCAATGTATCTGTTCCAAGGACCGGTACACGGGCTCTGTGATTCTTTGGTCATGGAAAACGGAAGAAATTTTCCGATTGTAAGAGCCTTCGGTGCGATAGGGTATTCGGTTGCGGTTTTTGCTGCGGGAAACTATGCGGAAGCTCACGGAATGAAAACAATATTCTATGTATACGCATTGACATTTATGATAGCTATGATAGTCCTGTCACGCGAAAAAGAACCGCCGTGCTATAAAAAAGAAGAAGTTGGCAAGAAAGTTTCTTTGTCGGAGCTTTTGAAGGAAAAACAATATGTAAGACTGCTGCTCTGCTCTTTCTTCGTGTTCGGATGTGCGATAGGAAACAGTACATACTTCGGCTATCTGTTCAGAGAAGGCGGAGGAAGCATTGCGGGAATCGGACTGGCATTTCTGCTGATGGCGGGAAGTGAAGCCGTATTCATGCTGCTGGTACCTGCGTTAAACAAAATAATTCCTACAGAGAAGCTGACGTTGCTTGCTGTTTTGCTTTGTGCGGCACGCTTTGCATTTTATGCGTGCGGACCGGGCTACAAGCTTTTGCTGGCGACATTTTTCTTGCAGGGAATGTCTAACGGCATAATATGGGTTGAGTTCATCAAATATTTCGGCAAGCTGACAGAGCCGAGGCAGTATGGATTGGCAATCTCCACTTTTCATGCTTTCGGAAACAATTTCAGTTCAATAGTATGCGGTTTGATCGGGGGAATGATTTTGGACGGCTTCGGAGCGAGAGGCTGCTATGCCTTCTTTGCTGTTTGGAACGCCTTGGCATGTGTGCTTTATCTTGCGTTCGGATTACATAGAACTGTGAAATCGACTGATTCAGCTGACTGATATTTGACCGTCGGCGGGATAAATCAAAAGCTTTCCGCATAAGATATCGGAAAATAAGAAAATAAGAATAAAAAAGTCGAAAAAGGGTATTGACAGTAGGCGAAAAGCGTGGTAATATAATCAAGCTGTCGGGAATGCGACGGCAGATTCAACTAAACAGAGAATGTTCGGCACGGAAGTGAACACGAAATTTTCTAAAAAAAGTTGAAAAAAGTAATTGACAATTATCACTTTATGTGATAATATAGATAAGCTGTCAGAAATGAACAGCGGCACTTAAAACCAACTCGAGCTTTTTAAAAAGTTTGAAAAAAGTTAAAAAAGTGCTTGACAGACTTAGCAAAATGTGCTAAGATGTTAAATGTTCGACACCTTGTGTGTTGAACGAGAACCTTGAAAATTTCATAGTGTAGAAATTTAGTCAAATAAATTTGAAACAATC
>CAZLTX010000010.1:0-16164 GCA_964562555.1 uncultured Oscillospiraceae bacterium | reverse complement strand
CCTGAGCCATATCTGCTTTACCGCCGCCGCCGCCGCCGCAAGCTGCCGCAATCTGTTTGATCATATTTCCTGCATGCAGACCTCTTTCGAGCAAATCGTCGGTAATTGATACCATAAAGGTCACTTTTTCGCCGTTTACTGTTGCAAATACCATTACAACACCCTTGTGTGCTGCCTTGATATCATCTGAAAGCCCTCTGAGGTCATTGATATTGTAATCCTTGAACTCCTTGGTTATGAGCTTAATTCCGTTGATTTCTTTAGCCTCGGCAATCAAACCGTCGAGCTCGCCGCCCATTGCGGCTTTTTTCAGCTCATCAAGCTCTTTTTTAAGTGCTTTGAGCTCGTCTGCCATAGACTTAGCCTTGTCAGCCAAAGCAATTTTGCTGCACTTGAGTGATTCGCATGCCTGTGCGATTGTCGCCTCTGCCTCAGCAGCAGCTTTGAGCACGCCTGCACCTGTGGTTGCCTCGATTCTTCTCACTCCGGAGGCAACTCCGCCCTCTGATAATATCTTAAAGGCTCCGATTTCACCGGTATTTCTTACATGTGTACCGCCGCAAAGCTCTATCGACCAGTCACCTGCGTTTACAACTCTGACCGTTGAACCGTACTTTTCGCCGAACAATGCCATAGCACCTGTTTTCTGTGCGTCCTCCATGCTCATCTCAGCGATATTGACAGGCAGGAAATTGTTGATAGCTTCATTTACTTTTGCTTCTACCTCGGCAAGCTGCTCTGCGGTAACAGCTTCGAAATGCGAAAAGTCAAATCTGAGAACATTTTCGTTTACCATCGAGCCTGCCTGCTCTACATGCGTTCCGACAACCTCTCTGAGTGCCTTTTGCAGAAGATGTGTAGCAGTATGGTTTCTTTCGGTTGAGTGTCTTTTTTCAGGATCCACTGCCAAAAGCACTTCATCGCCTGTGTTTATTTCATCCTGCAAAATCTTAATCGTGTGATAATATACGCCGTCCTTCTTTTCAACCTTGAGAACCTCGGCATCGAATATCTTTTCTTCATCAGCCTCGACTATGGTTGACATAAAACCTTTATCGGAAACTTGTCCGCCACCCTCGGCATAGAACGGAGTCTTGTCTAAAATTACGATAGCTTTTTCTGCTCCTGCGGTAGTATCTGCAAGCTTGCCGTCGGATATTACCGCAAGCACCTTGCCTGTGTCAAGCAATCTGTCATACCCGCTGAATTCTGTCTTAGGAACATCAAGCTCGAGTTCATTCTTATCCCAGCCTTCGTCATCGTTTGACTTTCTGTTCTTTCTTGCAAGCTCCTTCTGTGCCTGCATGTGAGTTTTGAAGCCGTCCTCATCAGCGGTAAAGCCGTTTTCGGCAAGGATTTCCTCTGTAAGCTCAAGAGGAAAACCGAAGGTATCATAAAGCTTGAATGCACTTGCACCGTCAAGAACGGTTTTGCCGTCTTTTTTGAGCTGCTCGATGTATTCGGCAATGATTTCTTCGCCCTTGTCAATGGTAGCTGCGAAGTTATCTTCTTCAACCTGAATGATTTTCTGAATATAGTCTTTTTTCTCTACCAGTTCAGGATATGCTTCACCTGAAACCTCTATTACTCTGTTTGAAAGCTCTACGAGGAAAGTCCCCTTGATTCCGAGGATTTTTCCGTGACGGGCAGCTCTTCTGAGCAGTCGTCTGAGGACATAGCCTCTTCCCTCGTTTGACGGCATGATACCGTCAGCTATCATGAATGTCATGGCTCTGAGGTGGTCTGTGATGATTCTGATCGAAACATCTGTCGGCTCAGCACCGTCATGGTAAGCAACTCCGGACTTTTCCACAACACCCTCAAGAATATATCTTATAGTGTCAACATCGAAAATCGAATCTGTTCCCTGCATTACACAAGCCATTCTCTCAAGTCCCATACCTGTATCGATGTTAGGATGTGCAAGGTTCGAATATGAGCCGTCCTCTTCCTTGCTGAACTGTGTAAATACGTGGTTCCAAATTTCGAGGAATCTGTCACAGTCGCAGCCCGGTTTGCAGTCAGGCTTACCGCAGCCGAATTCTTCTCCTCTGTCATAGAAAATCTCCGAGTCGGGACCACAAGGACCGAGACCGATTTCCCAAAAGTTATCCTCTTTTCCCAATCTTACTATGTGATCCGGATTCATTCCGAGTGATTTCCAAATTTCGATTGCCTCTTCGTCATCTAAATATACGGTAGCCCAAAGCTTGTCCATAGGAAAACCGAGATGCTGCGTGAGAAATTCAACGCCCCATGTTAAGGATTCTTTCTTGAAGTAGTCACCGAAGCTGAAATTTCCGAGCATTTCGAAGAATGTGCCGTGACGAGCGGTATGTCCTACATTGTCGATATCGCCTGTTCTGATACATTTCTGACATGTACACATTCTCTTTTTGGGCGGAGTTTCAGTGCCTGCGAAATATGCTTTAAGCGGTGCCATTCCCGAGTTTATGATAAGAATGGATTTATCGTTTCTCGGAATTAAGCTGGCAGATTTACCTACATAATGTTCTTTGCTTTCATAAAAGTTCAAAAATCGTCTTCTGATTTCATTTAAGCCTAACTTTTCCATATAATAAATTCCTCCTGAAATTATGTACCGATTTTTATTTCATAACAACATACTTAGTTCATTATATCATATTAAACACAAAAAGTCTATGGCAGACCATAGACTCTTTGTAAATTTTTGTTTCACAACCCTATAAAATTCGCTGAAAATCGTTTTTTTTGCTCCTTTGATTCGCAAGCTGCCCTCTATCGCATTTCATTTTTTAAGGTTCTTGCCATTTGGGTCATATCTTGACGAACGTTTCCGAGCTCTTCTTTGACATCGTCCATGTGATTGAAGGTCTGTCTGAAGTCCTTTTTCAGCTCTTTTTTGGTGTGCGGCTTCATTGACGAATATGCCATGACTGCTGCCGTTCCGACAACTGCCGCCGTAATAACAGCACCCGCTGCTTTTTTCATATATCATCACTCCCCTTCAATCATATTATTTGAAGTCGGAGCTTTTTTAATGTATGGAAATCTCTGAATAAAACCGCCGCCCAGCACAATATCACCGTCATAAAAAACCATGGACTGTCCCGGCGTAGCTGCTCTCTGCGGCTGTATAAACTTGGCAATTACACGCTTTCCGTCGATTTTTAATTTAGCCTCTGCCGGCTTGGCTGCATAACGAACCTTTGCCAAAACCGTTTTGCCGTCAAAATCAGCCATATGTCCCGCAGTAAAGAAATTGTCATCGGAAACAACCTCATCGCTGAAAAGCTCATCGTTATCTCCAAGTGTAATGCGATTGTTTTCATAATCAATATTGGTTACGAAAACAGGTCTTCCAAGAGCTATTCCCAGCCCTTTACGCTGTCCGAGCGTATAGTTCAAAATTCCCCGATGTTTCCCCAAAACCTTACCGTCTTTATCTATAAATTCTCCCTCTTCCGAGGAAAACCCGGCTTTTCGAATGTAGTCGGTATAGTTTTCCGTAGGATCTATGAAGCATATTTCCTGGCTGTCTTTTTTCTCGGCGTTTTGGAGCTTATTGCTTCTTGCAAGCTCTCTGGTTTCATCCTTGTCAGAAAACTCGCCCAAAGGGAAAATTAAGCGGCTGAGAACCTCCTGACCAAGCCTGTACAGCATATATGACTGATCCTTTTCGTCGCTTGCCGCACGCCTAAGATAAAATTTCCCGCTTTTTTCGTCGCAGAAAATGCGGCAGTAATGTCCCGTTGCGATATAGTATGCACCGATTTCGTCCGCATGCTGTATGAGTCGCTTAAATTTAACATTCGGATTACATATAACGCAGGGATTAGGTGTTCTTCCGTGCAGATATTCATCGATAAAATTGCCGATTACTATATCCTTGAAGTCCGCAGAAACGTCTTCGGATATAAAATCTATGCCAAGCTGCGATGCAAGTGCAGCAGCTTCATTTCTGCCCTTGATATTGTCCCCTGCCACATCGAAATAGTAGCCTGTGACCTCGAACCCTTTATTCTTTAATAACAAAGCAGCGGTAGCACTGTCGACCCCGCCGCTTAATCCAAGCAAAACCTTATTCCTGTTCAACTCCATGTTCGTCCTCGTCTTCGTCCGCATTCGGATCATAGCCTTCCAAAGCTGCATATGTCTTGCCGTTCTTCATGGCATAATCGTAAATTGCATTCTTGATAGCCTTATCTGCCAAAACAGAACAGTGAACCTTCACTGCCGGAAGTCCTCCGAGCTCGTCGATGATTTCTTTGTTTGTAAGCTGCAAAGCCTCTTCTACGGATTTTCCGATAATCATAGAGGTTGCCATGCTGGAGGATGCGATTGCGGAACCGCAGCCGAAGGTTTTGAATTTCGCATCTGTGATGATGTCGTTTTCGTCAACCTTGATCTCAATCTGCATCATATCTCCGCACACAGGGCTGCCGTAAATGCCCTTGCCGTCCGGATTTTCCATTTCGCCTACGTTCTTTGGATTGAGGAAATGTTCCATTACTGTATCGTTATATAATGCCATATTTTACCAACCTTTCTGTGCATTGATAGGTGACAATGCTCTTAATTTTTCTACTATAAGCTTAAGATTATCTACTACATAATCAATATCTTCTCTTGTCGTGAAATCACCAACCGTAAATCTTACGGTTCCGTGAATCATCTCCACAGGAACACCGAGTGCCACCAAAACATGCGACGGTTCCAAGGATGTCGATGAACATGCAGAGCCTGTCGATACGCTGATACCAAACTGGTTCAGCAGCAGTAATATCGATTCACCCTCTATGAATTTGAAGGTAATATTCGCATTGCCCGGGTGTCTGCCGTCCATAGTGCCGTTGAGCTGAGTGTCCGGAATTTCGCTCAGAACACGCTCTACGAGATAATTTCTGAGCTCACTGCAGTGCTTTACGTGATTTTCGAAATTAGCCTTTGCAAGCTCCGCAGCTTTACCGAAGCCCACTATTCCGGTCAGGTTCTCCGTACCTGCACGCTTGTTGTTTTCCTGTGCACCGCCGTGAATGAAATTGGAAATTCTAAGACCCTTTCTCATGTAGAGAGCACCCTCGCCTTTAGGTCCGTATATCTTATGCGAGGACATGGACATAAGGTCTATTCCCATATCCTTAACATCAATAGGAACATTGCCGAGTGCCTGAACGGCATCTGTGTGGAAAATCACTTTATGTGCTTTTGCAATTTTTCCGATTTCCTTGATAGGCTGAACGGTTCCGATTTCATTGTTTACCATCATAACGCTGATTAAAATCGTCTTATCGGTAATCGCATTTTCAAGCTCCTCAAGGCTGATTCTTCCGTCCTTGTCTATTCCCAGATATGTTATCTCGTATCCCTGCTTTTCGAGGAAAGCACATGAATGGAGCATTGCATGATGTTCAATCTGTGTCGTAATGATATGATTGCCCTTTTCCTTGAGCTTGTCCGCAACACCGAAAACAGCCCAGTTGTCGGCTTCGGTTCCGCCCGCCGTAAAATATACTTCCTTAGGGTCGGCATTGATAAGTGCGGCAAGCTGTTCTCTTGCATGATTTACGGCATCCTTTGATTCCAAGCCTTTATCGTACAGGCTGGAAGGATTCCCGAACTTTTCGGTGAAATACGGAATCATTTCTTTTAAGACTTCCTCTTTAACCGGTGTCGTTGCCGAGTAGTCCAGATAAACATTTCTCATTTATAATCGCTCCTTTGGTATATAAGCTATGTATTGTAAATTATCTGCTGTTGTCAAATCAGCATCTCTGATTTTTACTTCAACATTATACCAAAAAATCGCAAAAATTAAACATCTTTTTCTCAAAAAACTTGTGAAAATACTATATTTTTCAGCTTAGCTCAGCGAAACTGCACGAGCTTAAAAACACCGTCGTTCTTTTCGGCGATAATGCTGTAGCCGGCATCGATTTCGCCCGCAGCAGAGGAGCGGTAAACATCATCTATACACCTAAGCCTCCATTCGATTTCGGCATATGCACATATCAGCTCGTCATCTTCATAGTTTACCTCGACCTTGGTGATTTTATAGTCCTCGACCTTTTCTATATCAGTGCCGAAATAGCTTTTGAAGCTGTTTATGTCCTCCTCAAGCAGGCGGCCGCATTCCGTTATTTCAAGTGCCCTGCACGCTTCCTTGTAATTATACTCCCCGTCAAAATATCCGTTCATCGTTTCAATTCTGTCTGTCACAAGCTCTATGATGAGTCTTTCGCTTTCACTTCTCGTCGCAGACGAAAGCAGCATAATCGCCGCTGCGGCAACAAGCAGAATAATCACTTTCCTAAGCAAGCCCCGTTTACCGCTCCTACAAATAAGCAGCCTTTTTCCCAAAACCAAATTTCCTTTCATCTTCTCCCCTTATTGAATTTTACACACATTTCATCTTTCGCCGCAGGATAATAAGCCTAAATATCCGCACGCTCATTATTCCGCACATTAAACATAATACAACAAAAGAGCCGAGAAATTTGTCAAAATCTCAGGCTCTTGTAAAAAAACTTTTTATATATACTCCTTTATTTTAATCATCTCTTAGCTGAACTTCTTTTCGCTTTCTTCAAGTGTTTCTTCCAGCTTTTCGACTTCATGTTCTATCTTACGAACTTCTTTATTGTCGTCATCTACTACCTCGATGGTTTCTAACTGTGCTTTCAGATTTGCCTTGAAGGCATCTATATATTCTCTGTAAAGGCGTTTTTGTTCCGCCTGTTCCTCCTCAGTCAAGCCCAGCGTTTTTTTCTTTTTTGCAAGCTCGTTAATTCTGTCTATTTGTTCCTGTGTAATCATTTGTATCCATTCCTTCCGATATGCGTTAAATATTCTATGTAATAATCTTTTGCGTGTAAAATCATGTTTACCGCACTATACAAATTATATGTCTAAATTTGTCTTCTGTCAATGCCGCAGCAGCGTAAAAGGCAGTCGCTTGACTGCCTTGAATTCGGATAGTAAGTCCTATACTGTTGATTTTAAGATATGCGGCATGCTGCAAGCCGCTATATATTTTTGTGCTGCTGCATCAGCCAACCTTGCGTTCGAGTCTAAGCTTATCGCTTATAATTGCGATAAATTCGGAGTTGGTCGGCTTGCCTTTATCGTTCTGCACCGTATAACCGAACAGCTTGTTCAGTGTTTCAAGCTTTCCGCGGTTCCATGAAAGCTCTATGGCATGGCGAATGGCTCTTTCAACTCTGCTCGGAGTGGTGTTGTTTATCGCAGCGACTGCCGGATAAAGCTCCTTAGTCACCGCACTCATCAAATCCATATTTTCAACCACGAGAGTGATTGCATCCCGCAAATATTGATATCCCTTGATATGTGCCGGCACTCCTATCTCGTGAATTAAGTTTGTGATGTCGATTTCAAGATCGTTGCTTGTAAACGAATCTCGAAGAAGCATTGATTTTTTCAAATTACTGCTGCCCGCCTCCTTGATAAATAAATCGCCAATACTTTCACTCATTTGGTTGATGCGTTTGATCAGAAGGCTCATGTTGATAGGTTTAACCAAATAATACTGAGCTCCGAGCGAAATCGCTTTTTGAATGATGGTATCCTGACCGACGGCTGAAGTCATTATTACACGCGGATAGGTTTTCAGCTCCAAGCTGTTAAGAGCTTCAAGCACTCCGAAGCCGTCCATATGCGGCATTATCAAATCCAAAATAAGTATGTCGGGACATTTGCCCTTATTAAGCTCGTCGATAGCCTCAAGTCCGTCATGAGCCGTAAAAATAATCTCCATATTACTCTGCTTGAGCAAATTTTCGGTAACAACATCACAAAAATCCTTATTATCATCTACCAAGCCAATTCTAATCTTCTTCATTTTATCCTCCTTTTACACACCTATTTACCGTTTTCGGCAAATCACTTTACAGCTTTATTGTAGTATTTTGTCAATATGTTGTGTGTTTCAATTCCTAACATTTTGTTACAAAACAGGATATTGAGGCTTTTTTAGCTAAATCTTTTCACCCTCACTTACCATCCATTCAGCGAAAATGCCGTAGCCTCTGGTAGGATTATTTACGAAGACATGCGTTACCGCACCTACGAGCCTGTTGTTTTGAATTATGGGACTGCCGCTCATGCCTTGGACGATACCTCCGCAGTATTTCAGCAGTCTGTCATCTGTCACTTCTATTTCCATGCTCTTGCTGTCAGGCTCACTTTGCTTATTAACTTTTGTAATTTTGATACTGAATTTTTCAACCTTGCTGCCGTCGATTGTGGTCAATATATGAGCGTCACCTACTTCTATCTGATCCTGATAGCCCATAACTATAGGCTCACTGTCCTTGAATGCGGAAGAATTCGTGCATTTTGAATATATTCCGAAGCCCGAATTTTCCTTGACCTCGCCCAAAGGCTCGTCGCTGCCGTAAAAAATCCCTCTGATTTCCCCCGGCATTCCCGCCTTGCCTTCTCTGATGGACTTTACCTCTGTCTTTAGAAGCTTTCCGTCCCCCGCCTCCAAAAGTGTACCTGTCTGACTTTCATAAATACCGTGGCCGAGTGCGGCTATTACATTTGTTTTAGGATCGTAAAAGGTCAAAGTTCCTATGCCCGCAATTTTTTCCTTGACCCAAAGTCCTATTTTATATTCGCCGCTGTTAACATCTTTCACAGGCTTAAGCTCGAAGCTCAGCTCCTGCTGCTTTCTGAGAACCTTGATTTTTAAGCTTTTGTCCTCGCTTTCCTTGACACGGTTTACTATTTCGGAAACATCTTTGGCATAGGAAACCTCGGTACCGTTTATAGATGTAATAAAATCTCCGATTTCAAGTCCTGCGGAATAGCCCGGACTTACTACCGCATCTTTGGTTTCGATTTCCTCAAGTCCAACAACAAGGACACCCTTAACATTCATTTTGATTCCGACCGACTGTCCTCCGGGAACCAGCACACGCTCGCTTACGACCTCTACAGTCTGCCTTACTTCATCTGCATGATTTATGACTGCACCTGCGGCTCCGATGATGCCTATCGTAAGAACGAAAAGAGCTAAAATCTTTTTCCACTTATTATTCATCGAAAAAACAAACCATCCTAACTTTCAAAATCCTGCAGCAGGACGGCAAGCTCTTCCTGACTCGAAACCCTGTAACCCTGATCGAACAAAGCCTGATCCTCATATCCGAGCATATCGTAAAGAATATCCGTGGTTTCAAGCTCGACTTCATTGCCTGAACGGTCAATGAAAAAGACCTTAATCGCATCTCCTGCACGCTTTACTAAATAATATGACTGACTTTCGCCTGTAATGTTAGAATTTTCGCTTATAGGAAAGTTATCTTCGTCATCTCCGTATCCGTCATCATCAAAATCATCGTCACTGTCGAAATAAGCTCCGCTGTTTTGATTGTCTTCATCAAAATCGTCGTTTCCGTCGCTGTCATCGCCGGCATGCTCGGAATTATTTTCCGCTGCGGTACTGCCTTCGCCGCTGCCGCCGTTCTCTGCGGAAACTCCGGCACTTACCTGCTGCCCTCCTGAAAATCCGTCTTTATCGTTCGGCTCGCTCGGCCAGGCTATTGCGATTATTAAAAAGCAAAGCGTCAGTATGATCGCAGTATAAATGAATGTTTTATAACTCTTCTTTCTCTGTGTAAACATAAAATCACCTCTTGACTATTGTTTACTTGATTGGAAAGAATTATACCGTTATATATTTTTTAATGCTTTCAAAAGTTTTATCACCTATTCCCGAAATATTTTTTATGTCATCTATGCTCTGAAATCTGCCCTGTGTATTTCTGTATTCAATGATTCGCTCAGCCTTTGACGGCCCGATTCCGGGTATGGTTTGCAGAGTTACCGAATCCGCAGTGTTGATGTTCACCCTGACTTCATCGGCAGCGGACGAAACTCCGCTTTGCTCCGCCGGTGCCGCCAAAATCTGTGATTTAGAACGTTTTTCGCTCTCTTCATAGCTTGCGATAAGTATTTTCTGTCCGTCATAAACAGCCTCTGCACGGTTGATGACATCTATATCGGCATCCTCTGTCAGACCTCCAGCTTTTTCGATTACTTGAAACAAGCGTGTTCCCTCGCTTACCTCGTACACACCCGGAACATTTACTTCGCCGCCTATGTCCACATAGATTATTGCAGAGCCTGCTGAGCCTGCCGAAGCTGTCGAGCTTGCCGTCCCGTCTTCGTAAACGCTCGAAGCTTCTCCGCTTTCCGATATTTCGGTACCGTTTGCCGCTCCGCTTTCTGTAAGCGTTACAGCCTCGCTCTCACCCGAAATGAAAAAAATCAGCAGTGCAAAAAGCAGAAGCAGCGGCAGTGCAGCCTTTTTGATCATATCCTTGTGTTGAAGAATAATTATTTTCAGTTCTTCCTTGAAATCTTTAATACGCCTAAAATAATCCACGAAAAAACCTCCTTTGATGACATTATATTACATCATCGCAAGGAGGTTGTCAATACTAAAATTGTAAGTTGTTTACAAAATAAAGCTGCACTCGATCTACTTCGATTTCATATCTCGGCGTATCTATTCCGGCAAATTCACAAAAGCTTGTAATCACAAGCTCCGGACTGCAGTTTGACTGACTTCCGCAGTCGAGCAGTGCCTCAATCATAGCAAAGTCGCCGAGCTTGGAAATCTCAAGCTTTCTAAGCATATGTTTTATATTCATAGGCTCATATTTCTTGGTCTTTTTCTGCCGCTTGAGCGTAATGATTTCGCTTTGCTGCATATAGCCTTTAAGCTTGGATTTCAGCTCTTCTTCGTTCAGCTCGGTCGGAATCCATATTTTGTACAGTGCAGCATCAGCCGCAGCTGCCAGCGATTTGCCGTCCTCCGGAAGAGCTTCGCAGCTCAAAAGCTCAATTCCCTGCGGCATTTCCGATTTCATTCGTCTGAGTAGCTCCTCACAGTCACACGGCTGCTGCAGCTCAAACTCAATCAGCTCACATCTGCTCGCATAGCCGAGCGAAAGCGGCTGTGCAAAGCCCATCTTCGGGTGAGGATTAAAGCCTTGAGAATACTTTAATCCGAGTTTTGTTTTTTTGAATGCCCGCTTGAAGGTTCTCAGTAGATCCAAATGCGAGGTATATTTTACATAACCGTTTTTCGTGAACTTAATTACATATCTGTTATTCATCTGCCGCACCGCCTTTCGCAAGCGAACCTGCCATCGGACATTCGACATTGCCGTTCATGCCGCAGCCTACGCAGCCGAGCCTGCAATCGTGAGTGGTCTTTTCGCTGTATGCTTTTTTAGCTTCGTTAATCAAAAAGCGTTTTGAAATTCCGCTGTCGATAATATCCCACGGCAAAATTTCGTCGAAGTCTCTGGCTCTTGTCGTATACAAAGCTCTGTCGATTTCACTCTTTTCGAACGCCGTTTCCCATGCCTCAGGCTTGAAATGCTCGGTCCAGCCGTCAAACTTACAGCCTGCCTTGAATGCCTCATAAAGCAGCTTGCCCGTTCTGCGGTCACCTCTTGCAAATACAGCTTCGTATGCACTGGTTGTATTGTCGTGATAGTTAAAGGTCACACCTTTGATTTTAAGCCTTTCTGCCAAATAATTATGCTTTGCGGCAAATTCCTCGGGAGTGTTCTGTGCCTCCCACTGGAACGGCGTATGTGCCTTCGGTACAAAGTTGGAAACGCTTACGGTAAGGTTAAATCTGCCGCCCTTAGGTCCGTTTACCTTGTAGTTCAGCTCCTTTATCTTCTTTGCAATTTCAACTATTCCGTCCAAATCCTCGTAGGTTTCGGTAGGAAGTCCGATCATAAAGTAGAGCTTGATATGTTTCCAGCCGAGTTCCAAAGCCTGCTCGATAGACTCGTAAATGTCGTTTTCGGTCACACCCTTGTTTATAACATCACGCAGTCTTTGCGTCCCTGCCTCGGGAGCATAGGTAAGTCCCGATTTCTTGTATTCCTGTATTTTGTTAAGCACATCGAAAGCAAAACGGTCTATTCTGAGTGACGGCAGCGAAAGAGATACGTTTTCAGCCTTGGTATAGTCGATAAGCTCCATTGTCATATCCTCAAAGTGCGAGTAATCACTTGTGGAAAGCGAAAGCAGCGAAAGCTCATCGTGTCCCGTATTTTCAAGCTGCTCCTTTGCAAGTCTTAATACCGTATCCTTTTTCCTTTCACGAACAGGTCTGTATATCATGCCTGCCTGGCAAAAACGGCAGCCTCTCGTGCAGCCTCTGAAGGTTTCTACCACGGCTCTGTCGTGAACGGCTTCGACCATCGGGATTATCGGCTTTACAGGAAAATCCACATCCTCCACCGACGGAAGAATCGCTCTTTTTACCGGCAGCGGTGCCTTATCGTAAAGTTTACATAATTCTTTTATCGTCCCATTACCGTTATATTTGACTTCGTAAAGTGACGGAACATAAACTCCCTCTAACTGAGATACCTCCTTAAGGATTTCCGCCTTGGACATGCCGGCTTTTTTACATTCTATATATTTTTCCACGAATGTCGGCAATGCTTTTTCACCGTCACCTATCAAAAACAGGTCTATGAAATCCGCAAGCGGTTCGGGATTGAAAGCACAAGGACCTCCTGCTATAACCAAAGGGCAGTCCTCGCCTCTTTCCTTTGCAAGAACAGGCATCTGTGCCAAATCTATCATATTCAGCACCGTTGTGAAGGACATTTCATATTGCAGGGTGAAGCCCAATATGTCAGTATCCTTTACAGGCATTTTGCTTTCAAGCGTCACAAGCGGGACGTTTTCCTCACGCATTAGCTCTTCCATGTCAACCGCAGGTGCGAATACTCGCTGACAATATATATTTTCTCTTTTGTTAAGCTCGTTATAGAGAATCTGAAGTCCCAGATATGACATACCTATCTCGTATATGTCCGGAAAAGCGAAGGCAAAGTTCGCATCTGCCTCTGCGGGATTTTTTACAGCCGAATTTACCTCGCCGCCGATATATCTTCCCGGCTTTTCTACTCTCTTTAATAACTGATCCAGTTTGTACTGTAATTCCATTGCATTTTTCCTTTGTTGTTTTTTAGATTATTATTTTCCTCTGCTATTTTAACATATAATTAAGAGATTTTGTATTAAGTTTGCAAATTTTCCTCTAAATCATAGTAAAACTTTTTTTCGCTGTTTTTGTCATATGTGCCGATTATATCGCCCTTTCTTACCTTATCCCCTTGAATGACCTTGATACTCGTCAGATTGCCGTATGTGGATACCCGCCCGTCATGCTGTATTTTGACGAAGCTGCCAAGCTCTCCGCTGATGCCTGAAGCGATTACGCTTCCCGCATTTACGGCATACACGCATCTTGTTTTCAGGCTCGTGTCTTCATCTATGGGCTGTCCGAATTCTCCGAGCTGATTTGCCTTTAAGACGGCACTTGTAATTACCGCAGGTGCATCCTTGGCTTTTTCAAGCAGCTGCGAGCCTGCCTGTTTGACCTCGTCTGCGGTGTAATTTCTTTCGAGCCTCGTTTCTACAACTGTCCTTGCGTTTTTAATCGCATCGATGTTGATAAAATCTGTTGCTTTGACAGCAGTAAAAATCATGCAGCATATGACCGCCTGCGTAAAAAACTTTTCCTTAAAGTTCATATTGCGTCCTCCCGACCTTCATCTTTACTTGATTTTATGATGTCGTGACGCAAAAAAACACCGATTTCACGGTGTTTTTTGATGTTGGCTAAAATTCGTCCCAGTACTCCAAATCATAGTCCTCGATTCGAATTACATCGCCTTCTTCAAGTCCCATTTCCTTGAGCTCTGCGATGGCACCTTTCTTCTCGATATACTTATACAGATATCTCAAAGAGCCCATATCGTTGAAATTCGTGGATCTGAATATCTGAGAAAGCTGCTTTCCGCTGAGTGTATATACATCTTCGTTTTCGTCGTATCCGCACTCGATATTGCGATAGTTCGGATCGTTGTCCTCAGCCTCGAAATCGAAGTACTCGTTCGGATCCTCTTCCTGCATTTCAGGGTTTTCTTCGATTCGTTTCAGCTCGTTGAAGGCTGCCGCCAAAAGCTCATGCACACCCATATCAAGCGGTGCGGACATAGGGAACACCTTGTATCCCTTTGCCTCAACATACTCCTTGAATTCGATATACTTCGGATCCTCTTCGTCAATCATATCTATTTTATTCGCTGCCACAAGCTGCGGTTTTTTCAGTATTCTCGGACTGTATGCCTCAAGCTCCTTGTTGATTTTGTCGAAGTCTTCAATCGGATCTCTGCCTTCACTGCCCGAAACGTCCACAACATGTATCAGCACCTTGGTTCTTTCAATGTGCTTGAGGAACTTGAACCCCATGCCGAGCCCTTCGCTCGCACCCTCGATTATTCCCGCGATATCCGCCATTACGAAGCTGCTGTCATACATCTGTACTACTCCGAGATTAGGGTCGATCGTCGTAAAATGATAGTTTGCAATTTTAGGCTGTGCACTTGTTGCGACTGCCAAAAGCGATGACTTTCCGACATTCGGAAAACCTACCAAACCGACATCTGCAATCAATTTCAGCTCTAAAATTACCGTTCTTTCCTTAGCCGGACCGCCTGCCTCAGCAAAGTTCGGAGCTTGTCTTACGGAGTTTTTGAAATTGGTATTGCCCTTGCCGCCCTTGCCGCCTCTGGCTGCTACGAAGGACTCTCCGTCCTCGGTTAAATCCTTCATTACAAGTCCGCTTTGCTCGTCAATTATGACTGTGCCGAGCGGAACCTTTATAACAAGATTTTCTCCCGACTTGCCGAAACGTTTCTTTTTCATACCGTTCTGTCCCGCTTCGGCCTCATATTTCTTTTTATACTTAAAGTCCATGAGTGTTCTCAGGTTTCTGTCAGCCTGAAAAATGACATCTCCGCCCTTGCCGCCGTCACCGCCGTCGGGACCGCCCTCCGGTACATATGGTTCTCTGCGGAAGGTTACGGCACCGTCGCCGCCCTTGCCCGATTTTATATATATTCTGGCTCTGTCTACAAACATATTCAAACCTCCTTTTTCGGTTGTCGTATGTGCTTTACCTTATATCACTTTCATGCGGCTGTTACCGTTAAAAGCGACAAAAGACCCTGTATGATATGTACAGGGTCTAAAAATCTAATTAAGCTTCCTTCGGATAAACACTAACCTGTTTTCTGGTCTTGTCTTTTCTCTCGAACTTAACAGCTCCGTCGATCTTTGCGAACAAAGTGTCGTCTCCGCCGATGCCAACATTGTTACCCGGATGGAACTTAGTTCCTCTCTGTCTAACCAAAATGCTGCCTGCACTTACAAACTGACCGTCGCCTGTCTTCACACCGAGACGTTTGGACTCGGAATCACGACCGTTCTTAGAGCTACCTACACCTTTTTTACTTGCCATAAAAAGTACCTCCTAACCGTATAAGATAAATTACTTTAATGCTGCTTCAATAGCCTCGATGATTACAGCCTTTGTAGCCTTTTCGTCGACAGCGATATTGTTTTCTTTAGCAAAAGCAATCAATTCGTCTTTCTTCATGGAAGCGGAAACCTTCTTAGCAGGTTTTGCTTCAGCCTTTTCTTCTGCTACAGCAGGTTCTTCAGCCTTAGGAGCTGCTTTCTTAGGAGCCTCGCCTGTTAAGCTTTCGATCTTAACCATTGTATACGGCTGTCTGTGACCCTGTTTCTTTCTGTAGTCTTTTTTGGACTTATACTTGAAGATGATAACCTTCTGTCCTTTTCCGTTTTCTACTGCTGTAGCTGTTACAGCAGCGTCAAGGTAAGGTGTTCCTACTTTTACATCCTTGCCTTCGCCCAATACGAGCACCTTGTCAAAAGTAACGACATCGCCTGCTTCAACATTTAATTTTTCAACAGTGATAACGTCGCCTTCCTGTACTCTGTACTGCTTTCCGCCTGTTTCAATTACTGCGTACATTAATTTTTATCCTCCTCTATCCGGTCTCGCCATTGCAGGTGGCAAACCCTATTGTTTGCACTTCAAAAACCCGATCCGTGCGGCTCAACTCAGTTATCATAACATTTAAGCGATAAAAAGTCAAGCAATTTTTTCGAAAAAACTCGAAATTCGCTTGACTTTATAAAATCATTCGTATAAAAAAGCTTTTAAAATATATCTTTACTTTTTACGCATTCTGCATATTTTTATGTGCGGTTGCCATCATCAGCTTAATACGGTTAAGCTGGTTT
>CAZLTX010000009.1:0-16409 GCA_964562555.1 uncultured Oscillospiraceae bacterium | reverse complement strand
TTCATTGGGCTTATAGCCCTGGAGCAAACCACCCTTTGGAAGGGTGGTTATGATTGTGCGAAAAGCTCCGCCTATAAAATGAAAAATGATTAAAAATCTCCTGCAGCGAGAAAATCGCAGCAGGAGATTTTTAGATGGAAAGGTAAGCGTCGCTTTTATATATGTATGTTTTGCGACCAAATGAAAAAGAAATTAAAGCTCTAAAATCTGTTTTGCTTCTTGCGGTGTTGCAGGTGTTTTGCCTAACAATGCCGCAAGCTTTACCATATGTCCTACGGACTCGGCATTTGATTTCGAAAGAACGCCTTTGGTGAGATATAGATTATCCTCAAGACCGACTCTTACATTGCCGCCGAGTGTGAGAACCGTACACATCAAACCGAACTGATTCTTTCCGCCTGCACCGCATGACCATGTGAAATCATCACCGAAAAGACTGCGTGCAGTGTTATACAGGAACAGCAGATTATCAACGGTTGCAGGCATGCCGCCCATAACGCCGAGCACGAACTGGAAATAAAGATGTCCCTTGATTATACCCTTGTCACGTAAATATTTAATATTGCTGAGCATTCCGGCATCGTATACTTCGAATTCAGGACGTACATTGTTGTTCTGCATGGTTGTGATGAAGTATTCCAAATCAGCAAAGGTATTGGAGAAAGCAACATTATATGTGTTTTCAACTAAAGGTTTCTCCCAGTCAAATTTGAATTCCTTAGCTTTAGCAAGGACAGGTGTATATGAAAAGTTCATGGAACCTGCGTTGCATGATGCCAGTTCAGGTTTGGTCTGAGGAAGATATTGAATACGCTGTTCCTTAGTCATGCCGACCGCTCCGCCTGTGGTAAGGCTGATCAGAACATCGCTGCGTTTGCGGATGCCCTCAACAATTTCCATCATAACCTCGGGATCGCCGGTAGGCTTTCCGTCTTCCTTGCGACGACCGTGGATGTGAACAACTGCAGCTCCGGCTTCGGCAGCTCCGACTGCCTGGTCTATAATCTGCTGAGGAGTAATCGGCAGATATTCGGAAATGGAAGGGATGTGAACAGCACCCGTTACGGCTGCCGTAATAATTGCTTTCTCTTTAAGTTTCATATTGTCTCCTTTTCTGTAAGTTAATCTAAAATAAAAAATAATATCATATTGTTTAAGTCTTTCGACCGAATTCCGATAACGCTTATTTATAACGCAAAACTTGTGCCATAATGAAAAGCTCGAAAATAAGGGCAAAACGTCGAAATATCGACACGATTGAGCGGGAACGGAAACGGCTATGTCGATATTTAGACAGATATGCTGTCGAAATAACGACACGGACAAGCCGAAGCAGAAAAAAATCCGCAGAGCTTCCGCCCGCTCATCGAAAAACAAAAAAATTAAAACGCTGAATACGTTGAAAACATCAGGATTCGGCAGGCTCAGCACTGCAGCGGGTACAGCGGCAAGATGCATATTGTTAAAAATGGCACATTCTTTGCATTTTATGTGGGTGCATTGTTACTTAACGTTACTTAACGGATGGAATTTTTAAAATATGTATTAGAAGGAGATTTTACAATGACACCAAAGGAAATGCTTCAATATTACAAGGATCATCTGATGACAGTGGACGAGGCTGTTAAGCTTGTAAATTCGGGCGACTTGATTATTGACGGCCACGGTCACGGAAGATCTGATATTTTCGGACCTGCATTGATGGCAAGAGCCGATGAATTAAAAGATGTAAGATTAACTACGGGATATAACCTGGGACAGTCACTACACTGTGACCCACAGTACGAAGGACATTTCAAGCATGTTTCCATATTTAATATAGCGCAGACCAGACAGGCGCATTGGGAGGGCAGAGCTGATTTCGCTTCCGGACACTTCTCACAGCTTGAAAGGATATTTGCAAGCTGGAATCCTCGCATTCTCTTCACACAGGTAACTCCGCCGAACGAACAGGGCTATGTAAGCATGGGCGTAAGCGTTGACTTTACAAGAGCTATGATGGATGTATGCCCGGTTGTAATCGCTCAGGTGAATAAGAATATGCCGTGGGTAAACGGTGATGCGGTTGTTCCGGTAACTGCTATTTCAGCCTTCGTAGAGGCAGATACGGTTCTTCCGGAGATTCCTGAAGCAGCACAGGTTTCCGAAACAGATAAGGCTATCGCAGGACATATCGCAGAGCTTGTAAACGACGGAGATACACTTCAAATCGGCGTTGGTTCCGTACCTGACACGGTTCTTTCGATGCTTACGGGACATAAGCACCTCGGAATTCACACTGAGCTTGGTTCCACCGGAATCATGAAGCTGATGAAGAAGGGCGTAATCGATAACTCAATGAAAACTCTCGACAGAGGCAAGGTTGTCTGCACGCTTATGGGAGGTACCAAGGAATTCTATGACTTCGTAGATCACAATGACGATTTCCTCATGAGAAGATCTTCCTATGTATTGAATCCTGCGAATATATGTCAGCAAAAGAACATGGTAGCAATGAACTCCGCAATCGAAATAGATCTTTTCGGACAGGCAAACTCAGAAATGATTGCAGGCAAGCAGTTCTCAGGTGTAGGCGGACAGGTTGACTTCCTCAGAGGCGCTATGATGTCCGAGGGCGGCAGATCTATCCTCTGTATGCCTTCCACAGCATCAAAGGGCACGAAGTCAAGAATCGTTGCACAGCTTCCTGCAGGCGCAACGGTTACAGCATCAAGATATGATGTAATGTACGTTGTAACGGAATACGGTGTTGCCGACCTTTGGGGCAAGACGAACGACGAAAGAGCAAAACAGCTCATCGAGATTGCCCATCCTGATTTCCGTGCACAGCTTGAAAAAGACTTCTGGGAAAAGATTCACAAGGTTGTATAGTCAAAGGTATGCACAGAGCTGCAATAACGCAGCCTGATCATATATAAGTTTTATCATTTTTTATAATTTATCATTTAAGGAGGAGAAAATGAAAAAATTATTAAGTGTATTACTGATTTTAGTAATGGTATTCACATTCGCAGCATGCGGCGGCGATGACACACCGGCTGTAGACGGAGAAGGCGAAGCTGTAACACTCGTTCTCGGCGGAGCAGCATCGGGCGACACTAACCCGTACATCATGAACGTTGAATGGGCTAACGAATGGCTTCAGGAAAACGGCTCTAACATCACTATCGAAGCAAGCTGGGGTTCCGTTCTTGGTTCAGAAACAGAACTTGCACAGAATGTTGCATTAGGTACTGTAGATATGTTCTCAATCGCTGACATGTCCACTACAGGTGTTGCACCTAAGATGGCATTCGGTAACTTCCCGGGACTGTTCGCAGACTATGATGCAGTAAACGAAGCTTGGTCACACGGCGGTTGGGCATACAACTTGGCAGATGAACTCCTTGCTGAAGCAGGTATCAAGTTCCTCGGCGCAGGAGACAACGGTTTCAGAATCATCTCCAACTCCAAACACCCTGTAGACTCCATCGACGATATCAAGGGTCTGAAGATCAGATGCCCTGAAAACAAGCTGCTTCTTGAAATCTGGGACAAGTTCGGCGCACAGACTGCACCTATCGCACTCGGTGACTTAACAGCAGCCCTTCAGACAGGTACCGTAGACGGACAGGAACTCGGCGTTCAGCACTTCTATTCCTATGGTTGGGTTGAATTCAACAAGTACCTGACTCAGTTAAACTACAACTATTCCGCTAACATCATCGCTATGAACATGGACAAGTTCAACAGCCTGACAGAGCAGCAGCAGTCTGACTTACTGGCAGCCTTCGAATATTCCACAACTAAGATGAGAGATTATGTTAAGGAATTTGAAGCAAACGCTATCACGGAAATGCAAGGCGAAGGTCTTGAATACTTAACTGCAACGGATGAAATGCAGGCTCAGTTCAAGGAAATCGGTAAGGAAATCGCTCATACAGATTATTGGACAGAGCTTCTCGGAGAAGATTTGGTTAACCAGATGTATCCGGAAGCATAAACGAGTACAGACAGAGTTAAGTTTTACGGATATCAAACTCGTTTTCATTGCGCAGGAAGGCGGCTTGCTGCCTCCTGCGCATTAATATTTTTACTAAAACAAGGAGGGCAAGATGACAAAAGCAAAAGATGCAAAATGGTTCAAAGGCATGGTAAAAGCTGAAAAATCTCTGACCGGAATCATAAGCTGGCTTTGCGCCATTTGGTTTTCAGTTATGATTTTATGCATGATTTGGCAGGTAGTCAGCAGATTTATTTTAAATATTTCTGTTCCGTGGACAGATGAGGCGTCCAGATACCTTTGGATTACGCTCTGCTTCATAGGAGCCGGAGCAGCGATTTCAGACAATGACCATGTCGAAATCAATATCGTGGCTTCTTTCTTAAAAAAGATGGAACACGAGAAAAAATTTAAATGGGCAAGAATCAGTGATATTGTAAGATATATAATTTTAATTGCATTATCTGCATTTTTGGCATATCTGTGGATCACTTTCACGATTAAGGCAATGGGACTGGGACAGTTATCATCTGCTTTAATGATTCCTATGACCGTACCTTATATGGTAATCGACGCAGGAATTATATCCATGATTATTCACAGTCTGTTCAGACTGATCATTTCTATCGTCGATCATGAATCGATTATCGATCCGCAAGTTTTAAAGGGAGGTGAAGAGTAGTATGGCAATGATAGTTGTATTCTTCGTAGTATTTTTAATCTTCGCCTTTTTGAAGGTCCCTGTAGGATTTTCAATTCTTATGGGCGGACTGGCAGGTTATGCGGTAGGCGGACTTTCGTTTGACGTATGGCCGGCAGCCTTGTTTGCAGGCTTGGATTCATTTCCGCTCCTTGCGATTCCTGCATTCTTCCTCGCAGGCGATTTGATGGCGAGCGGCGGTATTTCCGAAGCGATTGTAAACTTCATCAATGCCGTAGTAGGAAGAGTAAGAGGTGCACTCGGATGCGTACTGGTTGTTACATGTGCGCTCTTCGGTGCTATTACAGGTTCCTCCGTTGCTACGGTATCCGCAGTAGGAAATATCCTGAAGGATCCTATGCTGAAGGCAGGCTACAGCAAAAAGTATTTTACGGCTTTGATTTCCGCAGCCGGTTTCCTCGGAACTTTGATTCCGCCGAGTGTTCCGGGCATCATGTATGCACTGGTGGCTAACCAGAAGGTTACCGACGTATGGATGTCCACGGTAGGCCCGGGAATTTTGCTGACAGTTTTATATTGTGTGGTAAATTATTTCGTATACGGACGCAAGCAGCCTAAGAACACAGAGCCGTTTGAAATCAAGGCATTCGGTAAGGGTGTGGCACAGACAACCCCTAAGGCACTGGTAGCATTCATCATGCCGGCAATTATATTCGGCGGAGTGTACGGCGGTGCTTTCACAGCAACAGAAGCAGGTGCCGTAGCCGTTGTATACGGAATTCTCGCAGGCTGGGTAATCTATCCTGTATTCTTCAAGATGAAAGCTGATGATTCCTTAGTACATACAGTAAGAAAATCCGCTATGTCTTCGCTGACAATCGCACTGCTTATCTGTACTGCAACTATCGTAGGCAGAATGGTAGCCCTCGGCGGAATCACTAAGACAATCACAGCATTCATGATGAACATCACAGACAGCAAGATCGTATTCCTGCTTATCTGTAACTTATTGCTTATTCTCGTAGGTATGTTCCTGGAAACAAACACAGGTATCCTGCTGTTCTGTCCTATCCTTTGCCCAATCGCACAGGCTTACGGCATCGACCTTGTACACTTCGGAGCTATGCTGTTATTAAACCTTGAAATCGGTTTAATCACTCCTCCGTTCGCAGCAAACCTGTTCGTAGCATGCAAGATGACTAAGCTTTCAATAGACGAGATTTTGAAAGACCTGATTCCGTTCTTCCTTGTATGTATACCTGTGTTACTTATAACTACATTTTGGGAACCGTTTTCGCTGTTCATTCCGAACATGCTGAACGGCTAAAAATAAGATAAGATCCGCAGAGGGTCTTAGGAGGCAGAAAAACATGATTAACAATATCGTAATTGTAAGCGCTTGCCGAACTGCATTCGATAAATTCGGCGGTGCTATGAAAGATGTTCCTAGTATTGAACTCGGAAAGCATGTGTTAGAAAAAGTTGTAGAAAATGTAAACTTCCCGAAGGATAAGGTCGAATACATTTTCTACGGAACTACGATTCATGCAGAAATCGCCCCGATGGTAAATGTGCCTGTGAGACAGGCACTGTTAAAGGCAGGTTTCCCGGCAACTACATTGTCGATGACGGTAGACCGAGCCTGCTGCTCCTCCATGACGGCACTTGAATGCGCATGCAGAGAGATTCAGGCAGGCGAAATAGAGGTAGCAATCGCTGCCGGAGCAGAAAACCTGTCAAATGTTCCGCATCTTATTCAAGGAATGAGATGGGGCAAGAAGATGGGAGACTGGAACATTTTAGATGTCAATGCCGGTTTCAATTATCCGGGTTTCGGACCTGTATCCGTAGATACCGATAATGTAGCCGCAGAGTACGGAATTTCCAGAGAAGAGATGGACGAATGGTCGCTGCGCAGCCATCAGTACTATCAGAAGGCATTTGAAAAAGGTGTATTCAAGGATGAAATCGTACCGTTTACTGTTAAAGGACCGAAGGGTGCCGAGACTGTAATCGATGTGGATCAGGCACCGCGTCCGGACACTACAATCGAAAAGCTTGCAAAATTAAAACCGGTTTACGGCACGCAGGCTATCACAGCCGGAAATTCTCCGGGACTTAATGCCGGTGCTTCCGCTATGCTTATAATGACAGAGGAAAAGGCTAAGGAATACGGACTTGAAATTTTAGGCTACATCAGAGACTTCGGTTGTTCCTGCTCCGAATCACAGAACATTCCTACAGTTCCGGCACTGATTACTCAGAAGCTTCTTGACAGAAACAATATGAAGGCTGAGGAATTGGATCTGCTCGAGATAAACGAAGCCTTCGCAGCTATGCCGCTTGTTTCGACCAAGATTTTGTCACACGGAGATGAAGCACTGCAGAATCATCTTCGTGAAATCTGCAATGTAAACGGCGGAGCAATAGCTATAGGACATCCTATGGGTGCTTCGGGACTCAGACTTACGATGACATTGATGTACGAACTCAGAAGACGCGGCGGCGGTAAGGGTATCGCATGCCTTTGCGGCGGCTTGGCTCAGGGCGACGGCATACTTATTGAAGTAAAGTAGGGCTGTTATGAATATCAAACAGATAAATCATATAGGTATAGTGGTTGCCGACCTTGCGGAGGCGACGGAAACCTATGCGAAAAAATTAAATCTCAGGTATCTGCACGAAGAAGAAAATGAGGCATATAACTGTAAAATCGGATTTTTTCAATGCGGTGAGGTCATGATTGAGCTGATCGAACCGACGGGAGAGGGTCCGAGCCAAAGCTTTCTTCAAACACATGGCGAAGGACTCCATCATGTGTGCTACGAGGTGGATGACATCACAGAAGCACTCAATGAAGCACATGCACAGAACATGACCGACTATGAGGAGGCCGCCGTAGGTGCGGGCGATTCAAGGGTATTCTTTTTGAATGCATCGTCGGTGTGCGGTGTGGAGACAGAATTCGTACAATTAAAAAAGTAAAAACACGCCAAATAGCTCTGCATTCGTGCAGGGCTATTTCGGCAATCTGAAAATCCCCGAAATTAAACTTTAGGGTATTTTTAAAAGTGCTAAAAGATGTATATTGACAAAAATATATCACTCTCTTTATAATATGAACTGACTATAGCGTAAACTTAAACAATGGCAGCAATGAAAGAGCGAATAACTATGGAAAATAAAAACACAACACCACGTGAAATCATAACCGAGGCATATGAATTCCTGCGTGACAAGGGAATAAATGAGCAAAGCTACAACCTACTGAAACAGGAACTTATGCAGAAGTATGAAATACATTCAAGAGCAATAATCGATTTGATGCTTGAGGTCGGCATGCATGCGGAGACTCTGCGAGAGATGGATGATGCTCGGCATATTTATTATTTGAGTGCATCCGATGCCGATAATCTGGATTATGATATAAGAAAAAATACTTTTGTTAAATGTGTGCTTAAGCTGAGTAAGCTCGAATACATGCGCGGCATTTCGCCGGCTGAGACATTGGAGCTGCAGCGAAAGGCAATAGAGATGGTAACGCAGTCCAACATAACGGGTGAAGATGCACTTCTTTTCTTATATGCGGGAATGGGAGAACATTTCGGCGGCGAGCTTGAACGCGGTGAGACCATGCGTACGAAGGGAATCAAATATTTAAAGGAATTCAACTATCTCGATATGGAGAGTGAGGCTGTGCCGCTGATGGTGTGGCATTACTACCTTAGCGGTGATTTGAAACGGACCATAGGATACTATGAAAGCTATATGATTCCGATTGAAAACAGAAGAGATGAAGAAATAATAATAATGGCGTATCCTGCGGTGGTATTCAGTTATTTCCTGATGGGGGAATACAGCAGGGCACTGGTTCTTTGCGAAAATATATATAAGAAAGCGCTGCGCATGAATGACAGAATTGCGGCTAATCTCATGTTTGCTATTTCGGGCAGAATCAGAGTTTATATGGGAGATATGGTAAACGCCGAAAACATTTTATATGAGGCGTATGCGGAAGCGAGAGAACTGAAATACGGCTGGGGACTATACTATGCACTTTTCGGTATTTGCTTTTTCCAGTACAGAAAGGAAAACTATGAAGCAAGCAGAGAAGCGATGTTCCTTGCGAGAAAGGCGGCTAAGGAGTATGGATTTTTCCCTATAAACGCATCTCCGTTTTTACTCGACGTGATGAAGGTGATTCGAGACTATAAGCTTGAACCGGTGGATGATTTTGATTATGAAGAGCGGCTTAATGCTTTCCTTAATTCAAACAATAAACATCTGAAAGGTGTCTCGTATCGGCATATCGCATTGGGGATAAGAGAAAAGGGCGGCAGTATGTCAGTCGTAAAGGAAGACCTTAAAACCAGTATCGAGCTTTTGGAACTGTCAGGCAACGGCAAGGAGCTATACAAATCATGTGTGGCTCTCGCAGAAGTTTACTTGGATGAGGACAATGAAAAAGATACAAGGTTGTATGCTAACAGGGCATGGAATCTCTTAAGCTATAACGAGAGACCGGATTTTCCGAACAGACTGTTTAGATTTGTCGCAGACAGTCAGAGTGCCGTAAGCTTTTCCAATCAGCTTGAAACGACATGGCTTGAGCTTAGACATATCATCAATGAGGAAAGACTGCTGACGCGGCTTTTGACTTCGGTATGCCGCCTTTTAAAAGCGGAATGCGGTGTGTTCATGACCAAGGGACAAAACGGTTTTGAAATCAAGCTGTCACAGAATATTGAAAGTACGACAGAAAATGCGGTACAGATGAAGCGAATCAGGCATATAGTATCCAAAACCGCAAAGAACGGCAAGCTCGGTGTTAATTATAAGTTCTGCAAGACAGAGGCGGACATGAACGGAGACGGTGCACACATTCCGAAATACTCGGTGTGTATTCCGTTTTTAAACGAGGAGCGAACCTTTGCCGTGCTGTATGTGGAAAGCTTTTATGTAAACGACCCGCTAAGTGAGGACGAGACTGAGCTGATTGCAGAGTTCAGCAGGAAGATGAGCGAACCGCTTTTTGCTGTACTAAATTATGAAAGAATGTCAGGTGAGGCTGCAACCATTGAGGACGAAGAGGAGAAGAATGAGAGGCCTCCGCAAGTAAAAGATGCCCGATTCTGCGGCAGTATCGACCCCGAGGTAGGCTTTATAATGAATCAGATAGAGAAAGTTGCAGAGACAAATATACCTGTGCTGATCATAGGCGAGACAGGCGCGGGTAAAGAGGTATTCGCCAGAGAGGTTTATGAAAAGAGCAATTACAAAAAGACCTTTATCAAGGTCAACTGCGGGGCTATTCCCGAAAGCTTGATTGAAAGTGAGTTGTTCGGATATGAAAAAGGAAGCTTTACCGGAGCGGGACAGCGAAAAAAAGGATATTTTGAGCTTGCGGAGGGCGGAACTATATTCCTTGACGAGATAGGGGAGCTTTCACTGATGGCTCAGGTTAAGCTTTTGCGTGTCCTTCAGGAACACGAGTTTATGCGTGTGGGCGGAAGCACTACGGTAAAGGTTGATTTTCGTTTGATTGCCGCGACCAACAAAGATTTAAAGGAAGAGGTTGATAAGGGAACATTCCGTAAAGATTTGTATTATCGTTTGAATGTAGTACAATTTTCCGTTCCTCCGCTGAGAAAACGTAAGGGCGACATTCTCAATTTTGCTAACTTCTTCATCGAAAAATTTTGTGCGGAGCAGGGCAGACCATTGTGCAGGATAGATGAAAGCATGCAGGAAAAAATGCTTGAATATGACTGGCCGGGCAATGTACGTGAATTAGAAAACGCTATCCAAAAGGCTGTCCTTTTTTCTCAGGACGGTAAAATAGAAATTGAACTTTGCAGTGACGGACATGTTGCCGAAACGGCAGATGAGAGCATCGGATACAGATATGCAGATAACACGCACAAGAATGATGTGCAGGATGCTTCAAATGCATTTGCCGAGAAAAATGATATCGATTTCATAATATCCAAAAATGAAAATGAGAATACGGGGAGTGAAGAAAAAGTTTACGGATTCGAATTTTCGGAATTGATGACTTTGGCTGAAATGGAGAAGAATTATATAGCTCATGTCATCGAATACTGCGGCGGCCGATTATCGGGTAAGGGCGGTGCAGCGGAGATACTCGGTATGAAACGAACCACGCTGATTTCTAAAATGCAAAAACTCGGGATGCGAAGATAGATTAAAAATTTGTCGGACACACATATTTTTTGAAAAGACAGGCAGACTAAGTATGTATAGAAATCTATCATATGAGAGGAGTTTGTTTTATGAAAAAGAGAACAAGCGTGATTTTGGCGGCATTGCTGATTTTTTCGATGCTTATGTTCACAGGCTGCGGCAACGACGAGCCGCTTAATGACAATAATCCGGGAAGCACGGCTTCCGACGATATTGAAAGAGGTCTTGATGACATCGGTGACGGAATCGAAAAGGGTGCCGACGATTTGGGCGATGACCTGACGGATAAGAATAAAACCGACGGAAGCAGTTCACACAAGGATGAACATAAACCTGAAGTCGGCGTGAGCGGTGGCAACAAGGACAGAACCAATTAGTTCCGTCGACCCAATAAAGAAAAGTGCCTTCTTGAATTGTATATCAAGGAGGCTTTTTTTGTGCTGCGGAGTATATAGAAAGCATAAATTGCTCGGAATATTGACTTGATGGCGGAATATTGTGTTTTAATGCTGACTTTACGCTTAATTTATGTTAATATATTCATATATAGGACTTGAAGGCGGTACGAATAAGACTTAAATTGTGAGAAGCAATGATATGCGGAGGGTAAAATGTATACTTTATTTGATTTTGAAAAGAGAAATTGTGAGGTTCAAGGATATCATTTCCCATGTGAAAATCTCGAGTATGTTGTTTGTCTGATTCACGGCATAGGTGAATATGCGGGCAGATTCGCAAGACTTGCGGATTATTTTAATAAAGAAAAGATTGCAATTGTGTCGATGGATTTGAGGGGTCACGGCCGTTCTCCGGGAGTCAGAGGTGCGTGTGCACCGAGAACGGAGGTATTGAAGGACATAGATGCACTGATCGAATATGCGGAGGAGTTTTACCCGAATGTGCCTATAGTGATGTACGGACACAGCATGGGCGGAAATATCACCCTGGATTATCGTGCGAGAGGCGGACACAACGATGTTCCGATAGGCTACATAATCTCGGCACCTTGGATAAGGCTGGTCAGACCTGTAGGCGGTGCCTTGCTTACGGCGGTTAAGCTGCTGACGAAGATAGCACCGAATTTGAAAATTAAATCCGAGTTCCCCGAGGAACAGCTCGGCAATGTCGAATATGTAAGGCCGTATAAGGAGAATCCGTTGGTGCATCCGTATGTTACGGCACTTTGTGCTTACGAGGGCTTTACGATAGGCAACGCACTTGAAAAGGGTACTAACGAGGATAACGGCAGAGCAAAAAAGACAGCCTGCCTTTTGATGCACGGAACCTCGGACTTGATATGTGATATACAGGGCAGCAGAGAATTTGCAAAGCTGCAGGATTCGAAATATTTTACCATGGTCGAGTGGGACGGCTACTATCACGAGATACATAACGGAGGACCGGACGGACAGACAGGCGAAGAGGTAATTCTGAAGGCGATTGAATTTATTAAGGGATTGCCGAGGGAAAACCGCTGACAGTTAATAAAAATAAGATTGTATAAAGAATTTCGTAAGAAATTTACTATAGAATATAAGTGCAAAAAGGGTTTTCAGAAAGGGAATTGGTATTTATGAGTGAAACGAGTTTGCGGGACAGACCTGTTATACAGATTCGAAATCTGAGCAAGGTCTATTTCATGGGTGACGAAAAGGTTGTGGCACTGAAAAACATCAATCTTTCCATAAGCAGAGGGGAAATCTGCTGCATTTTCGGAACCTCCGGTTCGGGTAAGAGCACCCTGCTGAATCAGCTTGCGGGACTGGAAAAGCCGACACGGGGCGAGGTGCTCATAGGCGGAAAAAACATTTCGAAAATGACAGAAAATCAACTTGCGGCATTCAGACAGAAGCATTTGGGCTTTGTCTTTCAGTCGTACAATCTGCTGAAGGACTTGACCGCAGTCGAAAATGTGGCAATGCCGCTGATGTTCAGGGGAATCGACAAACAGACAAGGGAGCTTGAGGCTAAGAAAATGCTTTGCAGGGTCGGTCTTAAAAACCGTATGCAGCATTTTCCGGGGCAGATGTCCGGAGGTCAGCAGCAGCGTGCGGGGATTGCCAGAGCCTTTATATCGAGGCCTGAGATAGTTTTCGCAGATGAACCTACGGGAAATTTGGATTCCAAGACGACCAAAGAGGTCATGGAGATGATAAGGAGGTTCGCAAGGACTTTTCATCAGACGATAGTGCTGGTATCGCACGATCCCGAGATGACGGAATATGCGGATCGAATAGTTACGCTTGTGGACGGAGAAATCATAAGCGATGTGAGGACTGAACAGACTGAGCAGTCGGGACAGTAAATACAGGAGGGGAAATAAAGAAGATGAAGAAATTATTTAAGAAGATATTGATAATCGGTATTGCGACATCGGTAGCTTTGAGCACTGCGGGAGTGTTTGCGTTTGCGGATACTCCGACAGGCGGAGCGGATGAGGGCGGCTCGGCATCAGCCGTGAGCAAATCGGAGGGCAGCTTTGAGGTTACAGGCTACGAGATAAGGAATGTTGGCAGCAGCACGCAGCCATCGTCGCTAAGCAAGGGCGGCAGAGCAGATATCACGCTGCACATGAAATACAATTCGCCGGCGGGCAGCTTCGATATAAATACAATCGACGTTGCAAGGCTTGTTGACAGCTTCAGCGGCGGTAAGGCGGCAGTAGACAAGGCTTCCGCCACAACGGTGGGCAGCTTTGCGTTTGATGTGCTCGTGACAAATCTTCAGTATAAAGGCTCGGGAAAAAGTCTTAAGCTGATGGTGAGCAATAATGATACATATCAGAATATAGAGGTGCCTATTTCCGAGTGCAAGGAATATACCGAGCCGGCAGACGAGCCGTATACGCCGTCGGAGCCCGATCCGATTCCCGCACCTAAGGTTATAATGTCCAGAAACGAGCTTGCCTCTGATGTTAAAGCGGGAGATGAGCTGACGCTGAACATCTCGGTTACAAATATAGGAAAGGCGACCATAAATCAGCCGATAATATCGTTTACACCGTCGGACTGCCTGCTCGTGACGAGCTCGGAATCCGCATATCAGATGAAGAGCATAGGCGTAGGCAAGACCGAAACGGCACAGGTTAAAATCAGAGTGCTTAAGCCTGTTACAAGTGCAAATCAGTATTTGGACGCAAAGCTGGAATATACCTACTACAATCGTGTTTCAACGGTGGACGGTGAAGCGAGTGCGAGGATAAATATTCCGGCAAAGGTTAAGACAACGTATAACGACGAGGTTGACGATGAAACCGCAAATCCGGTTCCGAATATTATAATATCGAAATTCAGCTACGGAAACAGCTCCGTGGCAGCAGGCTCGAAATTCAATCTTTCGTTCAGCTTTCTCAATACAAGCAGCAAGACAGCAGTTGAAAACATGGTTGTGACGGTAGAGGGCGGCGAAGGACTTACCATCAACGGTTCTTCGAATACTTTTTTCTTTGATAAGTTGGAGGCGAAAGGCTCACAGACTGTCAGTCTGCCGATGAAAGCATCAAATACGCTGACTGACGGAGCTCAGAATGTATCCGTGAATTTCAAATACGAATATTTGGATCAGAAAAAGCGGACTCCCGCAGCAGCGGACATCAAGATTTCAGTGCCGGTATATCAGCCGGACAGATTTGACATATCAGAGCCGGTTTTGCCCGAATATATAACAGAGGGCGAAGAAATTGCACTTACGATGAACTATGTGAATAAGAGCAAGACTATGATATCCAATGTGGAGGCAATCGTCGAGGGTGAGGTTCAGACTCAGAACGCAATGCAGACGATAGGAAATCTCGAGGCGGGAAAGAACGGCACGATAGCCTTTGCGATCACTCCTTTGAGTGCGGGCGAAAACAGCTTTACGGTTACGGTGAACTACGAGGACGGCAACGGAGAATTAAAGAGCAGGGTTTTCCCTGTAACAATGCAGGTCGAAGAAATGATTCCTTATGATCCGGGAATGGAAGAGCCGGGATTTGAAGAGCTGACAGACGAGGGAGGTTTTCCTTGGTGGATAATCGTGATAATAGTCATTGCGGCAGCTGTCGCTGTGCTGCTTGTCCTGAAAAAGAGAAAGAAGGCAAAGACCGTAAAGAAAGAGCAGGAACTCTGGGACAGCTGGGACGATGAGATGAATGAAAATACCGCAAAAGAGAGCAGTGAGAGCAAAGAGAATAAAGAGGAGTAAGCTATGAGATTTTCTGATATATGGAAAATGTGTGCGGAAAATCTGAAACGCAGAAAAGGCCGTACATTTTTAACGGTGCTGGGTGTTTTCATAGGCTGCTGTTCTATTATAGTGATGGTTTCCATCGGTATAGGCATGACGGAATCACAGAACCAAATGCTCGACAACATGGGAGATTTGACGATTATAGAGGTCTCGTCAGGAAGCACGAGCGACGGTCGTGAGGTTAAAACCGATGATGCTGCGGTCGAAAATTTTGCGTCGATACCGGGGGTGCAGGCTGTAATGCCTAAGATGTACTGCGAGTATTCGATGACGATGGAGGCAGGAGTAAACGGCAGATATAAAGCGGAATGGGCGGAAGTCGTCGGAGTCGATACCGATGCAATGGAGGCAATGGGCTTCGAATTTGCTGACGGAAAATCCGCTGCTTCGGGTAAAGACGAGGCGGTTGCAGGTCAGTATTTTGCATACAATTTCATCGACAGTCTTATGTCCGAAAGCAGCAATTACAGAAACCGCTGGGGCGAGTATGACGAGCAGGGGAATATGATAAAAGAGCCCGACGAACCGTTCTTCAATCCGATAAATACACCGGTAACGCTGAATATGCAGCTTGATGACAATATGCAGTATCAGCGGGAAATAAAGATAACGGGTGTAGTTAAGGAGGACAACGGCAAGGGTTATGAAACCTACGAGGGATTGATGCTGAGCATAGACACGCTCAAGGATATGATTCAGAAGGCTACGGGACAGCCGCAGTCAAAGACCGTTTACAGCAGTATAAATGTTAAGGTTGAGGATATAAGCTTGGTGGCTGAGGTCGAAAAAGCGATAGAGGATCAAGGCTACTATACATATTCGATGTCAAGTATCAGAGATGAGCTTGAAAAAAGCTCACGGCAGATTCAGCTTTTGCTCGGTGGGCTCGGTGCGATTTCACTCTTTGTTGCGGCAATCGGAATTACGAACACGATGATTATGTCAATTTCCGAGAGGACCAAGGAAATCGGCATAATGAAATCGCTCGGCTGCTATATTCGGGATATAAGGACCTTGTTCTTGATGGAGGCGGGCACGATAGGCTTGCTCGGAGGAATTTTCGGAAGCATAGTGAGCCTTATAATTTCATGGATAATAAATATAATTGCCATAGGCATGGGATTTTCGAAGGAGGCTCTTGTAATGGCGATTATAGGCGGCGAAAATGTTACAAGGCTTTCGGTGGTGCCGCTGTGGCTGATTATTTTTGCAATCGGCTTTTCGATACTGGTAGGCTTGGCATCGGGATATTATCCGGCAAACAAGGCTGTAAAGATTCCGGCACTTGAGGCTATCAAAAGTGAATAAAGCAATTTTACGGAGGAAATTTTT